>DIUF01000023.1 GCA_002422285.1 Flavobacteriales bacterium UBA6165
CCAGGATCAAACTCTCCGTTGTATAATAACTTTAAGTTGTTCCTGTTTCAAATAATTGAAACGAGATTTATGTGCCCGTTTATTCTTTGCTACGCTTTTTCCTTATTCCTTAATATTTCAAAGAACTCTTTCGATGTCCTAATACCTTTTCAAATACCAAAACCTAAATCCGTTTCTCTAAATCGGGCTGCAAAGATACTCTCTTTTTCTTTCAATCAACAAAAAAAATAAAAAAGTTTTTTAACCAACCCTCAATAAACAACCGCCTACAATCAAAGTCTTACTCTAAAAACTCCCTCGAAAANNTTTTTTGAAAAAAGTTTTGTTGGAAACGTAATCTGCTAATAATTAAGTCTTAGCAGTGTGATAGAATTTCGATGACCCGTAATTTTGATCTATCTATAGGATTGTTCTTTGCAACTGCCTCCAGAAAAGGCAAGCAAACCACATCGTTACCCTTAACACCATATGCATGTCCATTAACACCCTGAATAAGGTCTTCTGTAGCCTTAACACCGAGTCGGCTAGCCAAAATACGATCGTATGCTGAAGGATTGCCCCCTCTTTGCATATGGCCAAGTACAGACGCACGAACATCAAATCCGTCAAGATGCGGCCTAACTTTATTCATGATTTCAATTGCGCCACCAGCATCATCGCCTTCTGAAACTAAAATTATAGACGACTTCTTTTGCCCCCTAATACTATTCAGATAAGCGATGATAGCATCAATATTTGTTTCTTCCTCTGGAATGAGGGCCATTTCTGCGCCAACGGCAATACCGGAATCTAAACCAATGAAGCCCGCATGGCGCCCCATGACTTCAACAAAAAACGCACGATGATGTGAGGAAGCAGTATCCCTGATTTTATCTACAGCCTCAACAACTGTATTTAAAGCAGTGTCATAACCAATTGTGGCCTCTGTCCCAAATATGTCGTTATCTATAGTTCCAGGTATCCCATTAATAGGGATTCCAAATTCACTTTGAAATGTAATAGCCCCTCTATATGATCCATCACCTCCAATAACAATCAATCCCTCCACGTCATGTTGTTGAAGATTCTGAAAAGCCAATGCTCTACCTTCTTTTGTCAAGAAATCTTTACTCCTTGCGCTACCTAGAATAGTCCCTCCTCTTTGAATTATATTACCGACATCCGAAAAAGCAATTTCTTCTATTGCCCCCTCAATCATGCCTTGATATCCGTTGTATATTCCTACAACATTAACATTATGATGTAATGCAGCTCGAACCACTGCGCGAATTGCAGCATTCATACCTGGCGAATCGCCTCCAGAAGTAAAAACACCTATCTTTTTCATACTCAAAATAAAATTTAGTTCAGATTTGTGGAATTTAGATTATTTTGCATCCAATATACTAAAATAAATCTCATTGCGACCAAACGACAAATATAACCAATATAGCGACGAGGAATTAATAAACCTATACAAGCAATATCAAAACAGCAATTTGATTGGTGAGTTTTACGCACGTTATGGGCATTTGGTTTTCGGGGTTTGTCTAAAAATTTTAAAGAACAAACAGGACTCTGAAGACCTAACAATGCAAATATTCCAGAGCTTGGGAGCTAAACTAAATCAACATCGCATTAGTTACTTTAAATCATGGTTGTATCAAGTTACCCGAAACGAATGCTTCATGTTCTTGAGAAAGACCTCTAAAAATCGTGAGTTTGAGTTTAACGAGCAAATTGAATCTGAGCGTGAGGATAGCAACGTCGAAATCAATTTAAATTGTTTTGAAAGCCATCTTGACATAGCTATTAGCAGATTAAAAGATGAGCAGCGTCAGGCAATAAACTTGTTCTACGAAAAAGAGAAAAGCTATATTCAAATTGCTCAAGAAACTAAATGGGAATTGAATCAGGTGAAAAGCTACATTCAAAATGCCAAAAGAAATCTGAAGTTATTACTACAAAAAATGTGTGATGAAAAATAGACTAATAGATAAAATATTCGGATTGCCAAACGCCTTATCAAGGAATGACTTGGAGCAGGCATTAAGCAATAAGGATAGTTTCGATTTTCAACTAGAATACAAGTTGATTGGGGCTTCATTTGATGACGATGCGCTTGAAGGCTTCAAATTATCAAGGTTGAAAGTAAGCGACATGGACAATCTCGATCAAAAAATGCAAAATCTATTCTCGAGCAGCTCAACTGATGGATTTCAAAAATGGTTTTTATCCATTTGGGGTGGACTTTTTGCATTAATGCTAAGCACGGCATTTTTACTCACCACATTTATTGGGAAAAATCAACAGAGTGAAATGAAGAATCTTCAAGTAAATGACAAAATCAATAATGAGCAAGCAGTTGAACGCGAAGGCAGCTCCATCGCAATAAACCCCGAAGAGCAAAAGGAGCGATTCACTATTATCATTTCAAAGTACAACTCAAAGGAACAGTCAAAAAGCGAGCAACAAACGAACTTGGTAGACACTCACAAAAACCCAAGAATTGATGACCTTCCAGAGCGCATTCAGGTAAAAACAGCTGAACTCTTAAATATGCGGTCAAAAGATTCGGGAATTAAAAAGTCAAAAGCCAAAGAAATTGCTTTACACAATCACATTTTCATCGATTTCAGGGGTATTCGAGCAGATCAAACTTTTAAAATCGATCAAGTACTCACTGGAACAAGTGCAAACTATTCTAATCAGGACTCTAAAAACACAAACAGTGAGGTACTCGATGGGACAGTAGAAATTCCTTACCACGACTATTTGAGCGAAACCGCACTTTTATTAAAATCGAACGACTTCAAGTTTGCACTCAAACAATTCAACGTCATTTTAAAGTATTATCCCAATGATGAAAATGCTCTTTTTTATGGCGCATATTGTCTATATCAATTGGGGCTGTTTAAAGAAAGTCTGGATTATCTAGAACGCTTATCAAAATCTACATACTCTAATTTTGATGAAGAGATGGATTGGTATTTATTGAAATGCTACTCCAAACTCAATAAATCTGCTGAGGCAAAACAGTTGGCAGAAAAAATTGTTGAAAACGGCGGCTTTTACAGTGAACAAGCACAAGATTTTCTTAAAAAACGTTGATGTTTACGTTTCGTTTTCCCCTTCAGATGCTCATTGTTTGCGTAACGGGTAAACTCTTTATATCTGGATTTCCAAAGTTCATTTAACTTTTTATTAGATGAACGTAACTTTTTAGACAATTCCTCAAAATTAGGTTTATCACAATTCATCCAAGCATGGAAACATTGAACGGCCATTAAGTATTGTAATTTAGGCGCCCACAAACCATAACGATCAATCATGTATTTAGAAAAAGTCATGAAGGATTCGCAGCCCCAATCATAGCGCATTAAATTATTTTCCGGATTCGTGGCATAATCTGTTGCACTCAACAATTCTAAATCCTTGAAGTGCATGAGTTTTTCTTCATCACCAGTAAGGAACACACAGAATGCATCAGCTAAATTCAAAGGTTTTATATTTCCGTATTTATAAAACGTAAAATTTCCGCCTCCTAGAAAAATCTTTGCGCGAAAATAAACAGATGCCGAATCGATTTTTTGTTGCGCACAAATATGTATTGGGGACCCACTAATTAAAATGACGAACAAAAGTAAAGGAATGGATGAGAGTGTCTTGATAATCATTAAACAAATAAGCAAGACAAAAACCAAAAGTTACATCAGCGAATTGCTCGGGGATTGAAAAGAACATATCCATAACTCAGCAAAAATGCGAAAGGCTTGGTCTGTTCTGGGAAATAATTTAGTGTTGCTCGAAATGGGCCTATTGGTGATTGGAAAATTAGGGAGGCAGAACCCATGAATTTTGGTAACAATTGATACTGAGAGTATCCGAATGTGCCATCATCTGCACGTCTCAAAACAACAATTGGTTGGAAGGCGTAAGCATCCAGTCGAAATTCGAGGCGGCTAAACAAATTTACGATTTGATTCATGCCAGCACCCAGATATTGCGGAGAGCGATACTCAGCCAAGAAAAATGTGCCTGCATCAGGAATTGGCGTAAATTCGGTTAAACTCAATAAAGTAGCTACATAATTTCGAAACAAAGATTGACTATTAAAAGCGCCCAATACATGGAAACCAAACTTATACCTTTTGATAGAAGAGAAATATTTTCTCATATCGAGTTGCGCATTGACCCATTGATGGTTAAATGATTCGTCGAATGGAATGGGCGCAGTTGATCCTGAAACAGAACGCTCTGTACCAAGAACATAGCGAACTCTTAAGTGAAAATGGCTGCCTTCAGAAGCAAATTGTTTGCGATTCAATGAATTGTGTTCAATTGAAAACTGTATTGTGTTGCCATAAAAATTGGTGAAATCCGTTGTGTCTGCAAAGGTGAAATTATCGGATTGATAATATCTGTCCGTCAAATCGAAATGGCGAAAATCTAGACCAGCCCGAACAGTCATGGATAATGGAATTCTAATTCTTGCGCCATAATACATTTCCTCCTGAATCAAAAAAGAAGGTTTGACCGGTTCAAAGAATGTTGCAAAGCTTCTGAAATAATCCCAACGATTCAAAACAAAATATGGAGACACCACAAAAGGCAATCTTGTTGGTACATGGAAATCTAGACTTGCTTTACCAGAACCATAAAACTTCCCAAAATACGATTCCACATGCGCGCGCCATGCAAAGCGATTAATATGATAATAGGTTAACCCAACATATCCAATATTAACAGGTCGAGAAGAAAAGTGACCCCCCATGGATAAAGTAAAGTCTTTAGATTTTTTCAACTGCAAACGCACATGATGTGTTGAATCATCTTTGAGTTCTAACTCAGGCAGCACATAGCGTATTTGAGGTGTTCCATACAATTGAAAATAGTATTTTTTCAAATCCTCCTCATTCATCGGTTTTTTACCCAGAAGTTTATTCATAGGATAATTGACAAAAGGAGCTCCTTTTTTCTTTTCATAAGTCGCATGAACGCTGGTGATATTTAAAGGTTGTACCTTATTTTGAAACGATAATCGTCTCGTCATACGATGCTCCATAGTAACTTCCTCATTGACATAAATTCGAATAGAATCTATATGTTTAATCGCATTTTCGTAGCCGATTTGAATAGCCTCTTTCACTTTATCAAAATCGAACGTGCCAATATTGACATTATGCTTGATCATTATGCCCGCTTCACAAGGAATTTCAAATTTTGTTTCCCTGACCATTGCAGCGCGCATTTGCGACATCAAGTCATCCTCATAAGGCGTAATTGAATTATCTGAAACATTTGAGCCAATAATGTAATCAGGGTTAAAATCACTATACATTACATCTGATGGAAAATTGTTATACAAGCCGCCATCAAATAAAAGTACCCCATCAATTGAAATCGGATTGATATAAAAAGGAAAAGTCATCGACGCTCGAACAGCATGATTGAGGTTTCCATTTCGAAAGATGATTTCTTTTTTGTTTTTAATATCTGCGGCAACGCAACGAAAAGGTACGTAAAGACTATCAAAATTCATGAATCGTGACGCACCTATTACACCGAAGAGTCGTAGCATCTCGAAATCGAAAAGTGCTGGTGTCACCAAATTTGTTGGTAGACTTTTGAAAAATATACTGTCTCTGCTGAAAGATAAATTTACCAAGGATGCATTTTCATCTTCTCGTCGCAGATTGAACTTGTATCTGCGTTCAATGTCACCTGCAGCCATGCGCTGAAACTGCTCAGACAAAGCAATTGCTTCGATTTGTTCTATGCTCAATCCGCAAGCATACATGGCACCAACCAAAGCGCCAGCAGAAGTTCCAGTAATAAAATCAATAGGGATATTCCGCTCTTCTAGTGCTTTCAAAACTCCAATATGTGCAAATCCTGCAGCACCGCCTCCACTCAAAACAACACCTACCCTCTGCGCTTGAACCACAGAAAAAGTTCCAAAAAACAAAAGAAAAACGAAACAAAAACGCATGATCAAGTTTTGATGAACAAAGCTAAAGATTTTTTTTCGACTCAGATTCTTTTACCTCACTGAGCTCAAAGGAAGTATGAAATAAAACAAAATCACTAAAACCTCAATTCTATTCCAACATGTGCGTGGGGCATAAAAGAACTGAGAATCAGGAAAAAACCTTCGTTGGATCCAAAGCCAGCACCAAAAGTGAAACTCGCGAAAGAGGATAAATCGAGATCCATGCCTAGTGCCACTGTGTTTTCTACTTTAAGTTTACGCTGCGTATTGTTTCCCCCCGGTCCGAGTTGAAAAGAATAATATTTCACTGGCACACCAGAAAAATGAAATTGCCCATAAAAACGTCCCCAGGGCTTGAATTTTAAAAACTTATGACGAAGTCCAAACCCAACGCCGATAGCTTTCTCCTCAAACAAATTCGCTTGGTCTGAAAAATAACTGGGACGAATAACAGAAATTTCAGGACCAATATACAATTGGAGACGGTGGTCTAAATGACTAATAAAATATAAACCGTGGTGGTCAATTTTCTGGTTGTAAGCATAGGCATAGCGTAAACCGAATTTTTTGTCTGTTTCTTGGCAATGGGTAATTGAGTCTAGATTCGAAATGAATACGACAAAAAGAATTAAAACGAATCGAAATTTTAAGATTTTCATTTTTAATATATTCTCAATTGACAAATTTATGTAAAATTCCCATCCTTTGAATTCGTATTTTTGCGGCATGAATATCCTGAAAAGCAACGAACGCTTCACCATCACCATAAAAACCGTATTTGGATTAGAACCTGCCTTGGAGCAAAATCTTCAAGAATTGGGTTATACGGATGTAAATGTAATCAACAGAGGGGCGCAAATCCATGGAACGTGGGAAGACGTTTATCGCTTGAACTATGAATTGCGTTGCGGCATCAGCGTTTTGGTTGAGATTGACCATTTTCGATTTGAGGACAAAGAAGAATTGTACAAAAACATCCGTGCTATAAACTGGACACAGCTTTTTGATGGCAGAAAAACATTTGCGATTCGCGGTTTTGCCAGTTCCAAACTCTTTCCTAACACTCAGTTCCCGCTACTTTTGGCCAAGGATGCTATTGTGGATGATTTCAGAGCGCGCACCGGTTCACGACCAGACGTGGATTTGAAAAATGCAGATGTTGTTTTGGATTTACATATTTTAGACAATCACGCAACGGTTTCCATCAATACATCGGGTGACCCCCTATTTAAACGTGGTTACAGAAAAGAAACAGGTTTGGCGCCCTTGAATGAAGTAGTGGCTGCAGGAATGATTTACTTGTCGGGTTGGGATAAAAAATCGGCATTCATCGACCCCATGTGTGGTTCGGGCACCTTGGCCATTGAAGCCGCGATGATTGCTACCAATACACCTGCAGGCACACTGCGTGAATCATTTACCTTCATGCATTTGAAAAATTTCAATAGAAATGTTTGGGAGCAAATTGTTGAAGCTGCTGACCAAAAAACAACTCGCTGTGAAGCCAAAATTTACGCCTCAGATGATAGCGAAATGATGATCAACAAAGCCCGTAGGAATATCAGAACCTTGCCTTTTGCTAGAAATATTGAACTGAATACCATTGATTTCAGGGATTTCAAAAAACCAAGTGAGACGGGAATTGTGATTACCAATCCGCCCTATGGAGAACGAATAGGTGAAAATGTTGAGGTGCTTTACAAAGACATGGGCGATTGGATGAAACAACAAATGGCAGGTTTCAATTGCTGGATTTTGTCCTCAAACAAAGATGCGTTCAATGCTGTTGGACTCAAAGCGAACCGCACCATCAAAATGTTTAACGGAAGTTTGCCTTGTGATTTTAGGAAATATGAGATTTTTGCTGGAAGCAAATCATAAATTCAAATAATTTATTCGTGATTTTCAATTTGATGTTCTGATTATCAAAAATGTGCCTCGCACTTCACATTAATGTTTTTGCTGGATATCGGATGAACAAAAGTCAACTCTGCGGCATGCAAGTGCAAACGGTCGGCTTTTTGGCCATAGAGGTCATCGCCAACAATTGGAGTATTCAAACCTCTTGGATGGGCGGCATGAACACGCAATTGATGGGTTCGACCGGTGATGGGATAAAAGGCAATTCGCGTTCGTCCATCCATTTTTGAAAGGACTTCATAACGCGTTGTGGCAGGCAAACCATGTTCATAGCAAACCAATTGTTGAGGACGGTTATCTAAATCAACACGAAGCGGTAAGTCAATAATACCCAATTCTTGTTCTACAAGGCCATCCAAGACTGCAATATATTTCTTCTTGACAGTGCGTTTGGTGAATTGCTGCTGCAAGGCCACATAAATCTCTTGATTCATGGCCACCAACAAAATTCCAGATGTGGCACGATCTAAACGGTGAACTAGCATTGGTCTTTCAGCGTACGGAAATAAGATCGGTAAATAATCTTGCACAGATAAAGATTGTACCTTTCCAGGAACAGAAAGCACATCAAAAGGTTTGTTGAGCACTGCCAAATATTCATCTTGAAAAATTATCTCAATTTCAGATAAACGATTGTCGTCGTTCAAAACAGGTGGCGCTGCACTTTCTGTCGCACTCAACATGTGATGTAAAATCGGTTCACACTTACTTCTGCAACTCGGATAAAAATTCCCTTGAACCCTAATTTGCGAGGACGAGGAAGGTCCCCACCAAAATTCAATCAACTCAAAGGGGTCATAGCCTTTTTGAAATGCATGTTGAAACAATTTCGGCGCTGCACATTCTCCGGCACCCGCTGGGGGAACATCAGCACCGAAAGATTGAAAAATCTCCAAGAGATTCTTCTTTTCCAGCCGAGCATTAAGGAAAGTATAATTTTCGAAAAGTTGCTGTTGCAAATGCTGCGAAAGTGCTTTGCGTTTGTTCTTCAATACTTGGATTTCATCTTGAAAAACTTGTAATTCTTTTTGCAATTCATCCAATTCAAGTTGCATTTGTTTTTTGCGCCATTTGAGCCAAAGCTGTTCTTCGATGCTCTGTTGACTCAATCTTTCCAAAACTTCTGGTGTAGCTCCAACGCGCTGTTTTTTGCGCTCAGCTTTAGCCGCTTTGATTTGTTCTGATTTGGTTTTCAACTCAGCTTGATGATTCAATTTCAACTGAGCCAAATCCTCTTGCTTCAACAAATAATCTTGAGACGTGAGCAGGGCTTCTATTTCGTGAGTCAGTCCATCTAAGACGCGCTCACCCGTTTTATAAAAACCATCATAAACAAGCGTGTCAAATACCGGAGAAACAAAGCCATCAACACTTACTGTATCGTTTATCTTCCCGGAAAACGCAGCCAAATAACCCAATTGGTCATGGAAGTTTTTTACAACGAGCAGACCAAACATTTTTCCGACTCCACCACAATCAAAATGATTGAGAATGGTTGGGTGTGTCATCAACTTATGTTTGAAATGTTCGAAAGCGGCTTTACCCAATTCAGAAATCTCAACGAAGAAAGGATTGTTCAGCCGAAGCGGACGTTTTAAATCTTGTGCATCAAACTCATGAAAAAAAGCATCAGTGTGCTCCACATCAAGTTTTATTTCGCGTAGTTAACAGCTCTTTTCTCACGGATCAAGGTCACTTTTACTTGACCTGGATACGTCATTTCCTCTTGGATTTGTTGAGAAATAGCGAAAGAAAGTTCATCTGCTTTTTGGTCAGAAATTTTATCAGACTCAACGATTACGCGTAACTCACGACCTGCTTGAATGGCATACGCTTGAGAAACACCCTCATAAGCCAAGGCCAAGTTTTCCAAATCCTTAATACGTTTGATATAGGATTCCACCATCTCACGACGCGCTCCTGGACGTGCACCTGAAATGGCATCACAAACTTGAACAATCGGAGAAATCAAAGTTGTCATTTCAATCTCGTCGTGGTGAGCACCGATGGCATTACATACATCTGGTTTTTCACCATATTTCTCAGCCCATTTCATCCCCAAGATTGCGTGTGGCAATTCTGGCTCTTCATCAGGAACTTTCCCAATATCGTGGAGCAATCCAGCGCGTTTGGCTACTTTTACGTTCAAGCCTAATTCAGCAGCCATAATTGCACAAAGATTAGCTACTTCACGCGAGTGCTGCAACAAGTTCTGTCCATAAGAAGAACGGTATTTCATTCTACCGACAGCACGCATCAACTCAGGATGCAAACCGTGAATACCTAAATCAATACAAGTTCTTCGGCCTGTTTCCACAATTTCCTCTTCCAAAGATTTTTTGGTTTTAGAAATAACCTCTTCAATTCGTGCTGGGTGAATACGTCCGTCCGACACCAATTGGTGCAAAGCCAAACGCGCAATCTCGCGACGCACTGGGTCGAAACAAGAAAGGATAATCGCTTCAGGAGTATCATCAACAATAATTTCTACACCTGTGGCCGCTTCTAAAGCCCTGATGTTACGACCTTCACGACCAATGATACGCCCTTTGATTTCATCGCTATCGATGTTGAATACTGTCACAGAATTTTCAATTGCTTGTTCTGTTGCCACACGTTGAATCGTCTGAATAACAATTTTTCTCGCCTCACGATTTGCATTAATTTTGGCTTCATCAGAAATATCCTTAATGTACTGCATAGCACCAGTTCGTGCTTCATCTTTTAAGGCCTGCATCAATTGCTGCTTGGCGTCTTCAGGTTTCAAATTAGCAATAGCTGAAAGTTCTTGAACTCGTTTCGACTGAATTTTTTCGAGTTCATTTTTCTTCAATTCAGCAACTTCAATCTTTTGGGTGAGGTCATTATTTTTCTTCTCTAAATCTTTTTCCAAACGTGTTACCTCCTCCATTTTCTGGGTTAAGGTTTTTTCTTTCGCACGCAAACGATCTTCATTCGATTGATATTTACGCTCACGTTCTTTAAACGACTTTTCATGCTCTTCTTTTAAGACCAAAAACTTCTCTTTTGCCTGAAGAATTTTCTCTTTCTTCATGCTTTCACCTTGTGCTTCGGCTTCTTTAATAATTAGCTCTCGCTTCTTTTTGAGTAAAACCTGCGTGATAACAAAAGTCATCACCGCTCCAGCACCCAATCCTACTAACAATACTACAATTAGTTCCATTTTTCTGTATTTAATTTTAAAAAAAAACCAACATCTACAGGAAGTAATCCTGAAAGACATTGGTGAGTATACAAGTAGTAAATACTACTTATTCAGCAGCTCGAGCAAATCCGTTAAAGCCTTTGTTGGCTCCGATAAATCTACTTTTGCATTTGTCGATGATTCAGGAGTTGCCTTTTTGACTGCCACTTGAAGAGCTGTCATGGCCAATAAATCCTGAACATCTTTAACAGCATAATTGTCTTTGAGAAACTGAATTCTCTTGTTGATATCTTCAGCAGCACGTTCAACAGCATCTTTCTCCGACTCATCTATTGTGAGTGGATAATTGCGTCCAGCGACTACTACTTTTATCGACAACTTTGCCATTTCTTATCTTTTAAGATGCAACAAACAGGCATCTATTTCTCTCACCAATTCGTCAATTCGAGCGTTCAAATCCACAGAGGCATTTGCTGGCACGTTTTGACTAATAATTTCAACTTCACGCTTCGATCTCAAGGACTCGATTTCAGCGTTGCGTTCGTTTAAATCCTTTTTCAAAGAAGAAATTTCGTTCTGTAATTCAAGCACACGAGCCTCCAACCCCTCTGATTTCGATTTGAAATACAGGGCTTTATCACTCACGTTTTGAATTAAAGACAGAAAATCTTCCACGAAAATACAATTTGTGCAAAGTTATAAATAAGAATCACACTAGATTCACAAATCAAATGAAATCTAGTGTGATTCAATTAAGCTGTTTAAAATCAGTTTTTTACAACTTTCAAATACTGAATTAAATCATCAGACCGCAACTGCAAGTAATACATACCTGCGCTCAAAGATTGCATATCAATTTCAGCTTTGCCAGTACCAGCATGAGCTACACGTACCAATTGACCACTGGCATCATAAAGCTTAATTTCTTGGATTTGGATTTCGTTACCATCCCATGAAATAAACAAGGTTTGATCCGCTGGATTTGGATAAACTTGAACACTTTGTAAACCATAAGACTGAAGGCCAACCATGTTGATGTTAACACATTCTGACACGGCAACACAACCGACAGCGGTTGCTTGCAAAGCGTAGGAGCCTGTTGGCGATGTCAATATCAATGATGGACCTGTTGCGCCCGGAATAGGCGTTGGAGGATTGGTTGAACAATCCAACCATTGGTGTTGTGCAAAAGTTTGATTTGCGTTCAAACTTTGACCAACATGGATGAAGGAAGCGTCAGCAATATTCGGATTTACGCCAAACGTGAGCGCAACGCTTTCTTCGTAAGACGTTCCCGTGGCAGTTGCAATCAGTGGGTAAGTCCCTAGCGCAACTCCTGATGTTGTAATCGTTAATGTAGTTTGGTTAGGAACAACGACTGGATTGACACTCCAGTTAGCTACTGCACCAGCAGGAAGTCCTGAAACACTCATATCTACAGAACCCGCAAAATTGCCTGCTGGAGTGATATTCAATACGAATGACGCCTCAGAGCCTTCACAAACTGCTGAAGCCGAATTTACTGGAACCACATTAAACTCTACTGTTGGCGCAGTAATCGTGAAGTTGTTATCCGAAATATCGAAGAATGTACCGTTTGCAGCCATCACCATAACTCGTGAAGTTGTGTTGGGCAAATTAGGTACAACAACATTGGCAGAACCAGTATTCGGAACACCCGTAGCCAAAACTACTGGATACTCAAGACCACCATTGGTAGACAGGAAAATATCAACAAACTGGCAGTTCACATTAGAGTTATTGGTATTAGCGACATTCCAAGTTACGGTTTGGCTTGAAAAAGGCGACCAAAAAATATTCGTTGCACTAGGATAAGACAAAACAAAAGGTCCAGCAGAAGCATCGAAGGTTAACGAAGTATTTACATAGTCTGAACAACCTCCAACCAAATGATCATCGTGGACTGTAACGCGAAAAGCCATTGTGCGAGCAACAGAAGGTAAAACCTCCCACGTAAAAGGACCATTGTTTGCTAAAGCCTCAAGTCTAGGAAAATAACGTGTCGGACTTGATGAAGACTCCCAACTTCTAAAGTTAGGGCCTCCGGTAGCGGTAGACAAAGGTGGTTGTGTTGAAGCTTGGTTGTTGTACTGCTCCCATCTGTAAACCAAAGTGTTGCCAAGATTTGCATCAGTCGCAGTGGCTGTAAGTGCAAATGGAGTGGAAATAGGGATTGTTACATCACCATTTGTTGACGAAATAACAGGTGAGTCGTTTCCAGAAGTTGTTACAACAGGGCAAGTGTGGCTGCTTCCAGAAATGAATGTACCCATTTCTTGCAGGCTGCGGGTATGGAAATAATCATCGCTGTTATTTTGAACGTTTGGAGAACAAATACCCGCATAACCCATTATCGTGCTTGCACTTCCTGGTTCGTATCGGGCGGAGGCCACAGAATTACAACCATTATTTTGGGTATGATTGGCTGCAAACTGATGACCAATTTCGTGGGCAACGTAATCAATATCAAAAGGGTCACCAATAGGATTTGAACTTCCTGTTACTCCTCTAGCTTTATTGTTATTCATCGAATTACACACCACTCCCAATCCAGCTACTCCACCACTATTCGTGCCGAAAACATGTCCGATATCGTAGTTTGTAGAACCGATTACATTTCCTAATGTAGTTTGGTTTTGACTCAACATGGTGGATGCATTTCCATTGGTATAGGGGTCTGTGCTCGGATCAGTATAAACTATTAAATCATTGTTTGGAATAATCTCCATAGTAATGGCAATTTCACGTTCATAAACACCATTTACGCGATTCATAGAGGTAACTTGAGCAGCCATAGCCAAAACAACTGTGCCGCCGTGATAAATGGTATACTCACCTGTTGCGGCTAGCGCCAATCTGTAAGTTCTTAAGGCACAAGAAGCATAACTTAAAGCAATATCATCTCCATTATCGATAATATCCCCCACATTACTAGCTTCTTCTTCGTTGTGGCATGTCATAATCTTACTTGTAACAAAATCCTTTTTGTAGTAAACCATGTAGTTCGCTGTATTTCCGCGCTGCAATGGATCAATAAAAAAAGTCCCATTCACACGGTCAAAAATCATAGCGTGAAATCCATGAGGCGTGACATCAATTTTTCCAGATTTATTTCGGTCAGACACACCAAGAACATCAAAAGTTCTAATTTCAGGGTAAGCAGCAGCCAATTCAGGGTGCATGGTTGTATTTCTCACAACGCGGTAAGTATCGAATGAACCCGCGGCATTTGGCAATTGAATTAGGACATGAACATTGCTGATTAGATCATTGCGATGCGGAATATCCAAACCATTCAATTCTGAGTTTAGTTGTACAAAGTCAACAGTGAAAACCTTGAAATTGGTGGCCCAAATTTCTTGATTTGGCAATGGAGATTGAACCTGCATGTTAGATAATTCAAAAGTAACATTGATTGGTCTTTCAGATATCCCATTTGCCAACAAGAAAAGTGGAAAGATTAATAAACAAAGAGATGGTATAAATCTCCTTAAAAAAGTATTTGTTTTCATGAAAAAGGGTTTTAGTTATAGCTTGGCAAAGCTAGAAAAAAACTTTGAGCGTGCCTAATAAAATTAACTACTGAATAACAATCCTAATTGGAGTAAATTGATGCACTAATCCTTCTATGTAAACCAAGTAGATTCCTTGACTCCAAACCAAGTTATCAAAAGGTATCAGTTGAGTTCCTGAATTCAGATTGATACTTTTAGAATGCACTATTTTTCCAGATAAGTCTGTTACGACCAAGTTTTGCGCACCGAAATCTTCGGCAATATCTATGGACAATTGGAAAGCTTCTCGAGTAGGATTTGGGAATACCTGCATTTGATTCAGATTGCTTTCACAATTCACAGAAATGGGACCATAAAAATAAGCTTCCCCATCATTATCCAATTGAATCAAACGGTAATAAATAATGGTATTCACAAACTTAAAATCCAAATATTCATAATACTGCATTTGGTTAGAGTATCCAGCCGCAGGAATATCATCAAGCAGCAGCCACGTATATCCATCGCGACTGGTTTCCAATCTAAAGTGTGAGGCATTTTGTTCAGAGCTTGTAGTCCACATCACAGCAATATGATTTTCTCTACATTCGGCTTTGAAATTGGTCAATGTAACCGGAAGCGCAGAATTGTTGCTAGTCATTGGAAAAAATTCTGAAAACCCAGAAATCACATACTCTAAATACGAGGAATTGTTCACCCCAGCAATGATCGTATTCGTTGCGCCAGAAGACGATTGGGGTATATATAATGTAGTTCCACCAGCGCAATTGTTAGTTGGATCGCCATCTTGGGATGTGCCCGAATGCTTAGTTAAATCTAGTTCACTCAAAAAATCTACATCATCAAACGGATTGTCGATTGTGCTCATGGCCGTACTTTGATATGACGCAAATTCTGAGTCCATGATGTACAGACGCACAGCAACTGGAGCTACGGGCTGAAATTGAGGTGTAATCACAAAACTTCTTGCTAAAGCTGCATTGAAAAACTCCGTGTCGCTAGGATCGGCGCAAGAAGGAACAATGTAGGGTATTCCATTGACAAAGGAAAAGGCAGTTACATTTCCTAAATTTTGTCCATTGGAATTCACAGACGCAATCAATCGACCATCAGGGTTATAAAAATGCGTCCAGTTGCCAGAATTCACAAGGCAGGTCGCAAAATCCTGGTCAATTGACAAATTGTTACTTGTATTTGGAGCCTCAATCAATATTGAGGTGCAAGCTGTTTCAGGGCAATCGACACCTTCGCTAACACGAACAAAATAAGTGGTGTTGGCAGTTGGCGCAACACTTATCGAACTTCCAGAGCCAATAGAAGTGCTACTACAAGATGCATTGAACCATTCGTAATTTGCTCCAGGCGCTAAAAATCCCCCGATTTGAATAAGTGACAATTCTCCTCCAAGGCAATAAGGTATACCCACAACATCAATCGAACTGGGTGCAACAGAAGGCGTTGGACAAACAGGCAAATCGTAGCAAATATTCAAGCTCCACGAATTTAAAGCCCCACCGTCCAAATTAAAAACATCACTTACAGTAATAGTCCAAACACCCAACATTTCTTCTCCAACAAAATCTGCCAAGTTCCCTGTTGGTTGGTAGGTTAAACCCGTTGTTGGCGGACATGGAATTGATCCAGGAGCAGCGTTATCGCTGAAATTCAAATTGAAATTATCCATACTTCCGCAAATGCCTCCAAAGAGATTAACCACAGTACCTTGAGGACTTGTTAGCGTAAAAAACAAATCCGATACCCATGTGTGCGTTCCAATTAAATTCAAAACATCCAGGTTGCTAATGATGCCTGATTGGGTAATGTTGATAGTAGATGTAACTGTTGGTGTCCCTGAAGCGGGGATGATTATAGGAACATTTGAAGAGCTCACCAAAACACAAAAAGACGTAGTAAATGATTCTATCGAAGAATAAGCCGATGTACCACAAAGATTAACAGCTCGCACGCGCCAAAAATACGTCGTTCCATTTGCTAGAGAAACCGATGCGTAATTTGTTCCACTAATATTAGACTGCTGTGCTACTATATTGGAAAAATCACCAAAATCAGAAATTTCTATTTCATATGTCACATTGGGTGTAGATGATGCATTCCAAGAAAACTGCACTGGCACGTCCACATTTGTTGCGGCTGCAATTGGAGATATCAGTGAAACTGGAGCAGGAACACCATTAGAAACAATGAGCGTCACATTTACGTTTTGAGTTCCGAATGTGCTCATTGCTGTTACGGTTATTGTGTAGGAACCACTAGCAACCGAATTGGTATTAACAGACAATGTTGAAACACCAGTCGGGGTAACAGAGTTATTGGTGAAGCTGGCTGTTGCGCCAAGCGGCAAACCAGAAAAACTCAAGGTCACTGGGTCGGTATAACTGCCCAATTGAACAATATCAAGGTTGAAATTAGCATTAGTTCCAGCACATACAGAAATGGTGGGGTTTGTAGCAACAAGCTGATAGCCATTTGGCGCAACTGTTATCGTAAAATTGTTATCAGAAACATCAAAGAAAGTTCCATTTTCTGCCATAACCATTACTCTTGAAGTGGTATTTGGTAAGTTTGGAACAGTAACAAGCGACGAACCATTATTGGGGACACCAGAAGCTAAAAGAATTGGATAATTCAATCCGCCATCAGTAGAGAGATAAATATTTACATTTTGGCAGTTTACATTGGCATTTGTCGTATTGGCAACATTCCATGTAACCGTTTGCGAAGTAGTTGCCTGCCATGAAATTCCGGTTGCAGAAGGATAGTTCAAAACAAAGGGCCCAGCTGTGGCATCAAAAGTCAACGTCGTATTGATGTAATCGTTGCAACTTCCAACCACGTGATCGTCATGGACTGTGCATCGGAAATTCATAGTTCGAGATACAGATGGTAACACCTCCCAAGTAAAAGGACCATTGTTTACAATGGCTTCTAAGCTTGGGAAATATCTTGTTGGATTTGTAACTGAACTAAAACTTCTAAAGTTTGGCCCCCCCGTTGCAGTTGATACGGGTGGTTGTGTAGTAACGTTGTTGTTCATTTGCTCCCATCGGTACCACAAAACATCACCGGCATCTGAGTCGGTAGCTGATGCAGTTAACGCAAAAGGCGTGCTAATGGGCACTGTGAATCCCCCATTGCTTGAGTTTATGGTTGGAGCGCTATTTGGTAAACCAGTAATAACCGCACATGTACCACCCGAACCTTCAATAAAATCACCCATTTCCAACAAACTTACCCCATGAAAATGGTCGTCGCTGTTGTTTTGAACATTGGGAGCACAAATACCCGCGTAGCCCATAATCGTACTTGCGCTACCTGGCTCCATTGCTGTGGCGTTGTTTCGATTACAATTGTTATTCTGAGTATGATTGGCACCAAACTGATGCCCAATTTCATGAGAAACATAATCCACATCAAAGGGGTCGCCAATAGGCGCTGGCAAACCTGTGACTCCTCCAGCTTTTAGTGAAGTATTACATACGGATTGTAAATAGGCCACACCTCCACCTCCAGTTGAAAACACATGACCTATATCGAAATTAGCGTTGCCAATAACGCTATTCAAGTTCGTGATGTTTTCACCTAACATAGTCCCCCCATTGCTATTGGTGTATGGGTCAGTTGTTGGATTGGTGTAGATAATCAAGTTGTTATTGGCAATGATTTCCATGGTAACTGCCAGCTCGCGTTCATAAATACCATTTACACGATTCATAGTAGTTACTTGAGCTGCGAGTGCAAGCGCCACAGTACCTCCATGATAAATAGTGTACTCGCCTGTGGCAGCCAAAGCCAAACGATAGGTTCTCAATTCACAAGAGGCATAACTCATGGGGATATCCACAACGTCCTCCATAAGAATGTCTGAAATGAATTGAGCCTCCGATTCATGACTACAGGCCATGGACTTATTGGTTACAAAATCATTTTTGTAATAGGCCATATAAAGCGAATTATTGTTTTGCTGAACTGGGTCAATGAAAAAAGTTCCATTTACACGGTCAAAAATCATAGCATGAAAACCATGAGGTGTGATATCAATCTTTCCAACTAATTTGCGATTCGTGACACCCACTACATCATAGGTTCTAATTTCAGGAAACTGATCGCGCAAATCAGGATGCATTGTTGTGTTGACGAAAACATAGTAAAGATCAAAATTCCCATTTGGGTTTGGAACACTAATAATTACTTCTGATTCAGGGATTATAGTATTTCTATGCGGAATGTCTGAACCCTGTAATTCGATTTGTAATGCCGTATAATCCAAGTTGTAAACATCAAATGAGCCTGCCCAAATCTCTTGTTGGGGGATCGGAGCTAAAATTTGAAGATCAGAGGGAATCAGTTGGGTTTGGATTTGTCTTGTTGTGATTTGAGATAATCCAACAAAGTAAAATGAGATAATCCATAGAAAGGGTAGCATTAACTTCATGGCTGCAAATTTAGAGTTGCGCCCCAAAGCTATGCAAACATTTTAAAAAAACCAAAGACACCCGCAGATTGCCTTAAAAAAGAATATGAATTGTTAAAATTCTACTTCTTAACCAAACGCTTGGTATAGGTCGAATTATCACCAACAATCTGAATGAAATAAACGCCAGAAGGCCAATCGTGTATATCCAGAGTATAAAGTTGTTTGCTGTTGTTGATTGACTGTATAACTCTGCCCGTCATATCAGTAACTACTAGCTTTCTAACTTCAAATCCATTATTTACCTGTACATTCACTTTATTGTCTGCCGGATTTGGATAAACTGACCACGTTGGTAACTGTTGTTGCTCAATTCCAACAGCAAAAGAAATTGCGGATGATGGGTACTCACATCCATACTGATCCACCACAATTATAGTATAACTTCCGACACCTGAAATTGCAGTTGATATTCCAACAGCTCCCACAATTGCATTGCCATTCAAATACCATTGATATGTCGCCCCAGACAAAGGATTACTCAATACAATATCGGTTGTGGTACTGTATATACCTGGTACATAATCCGTACATACAATTCCCAATACCGGAGCACTTGTTGAAGAACAGCTACCCAAATTAAAAGCTGCAACTGTATAATTTCCTGACACCAAAGGCTCAATAGACGTGCCCGAAGCCCCTGGTATTGACACCCCATTCAAGTACCATTGATACACATAGCCATCATCATCTATCCACATTATATTTTCATCAATATCGTAAATAATTTCAGGTTGCTCAGGGTAACCAAAAACTAACACAGTGTCTTGAGAAACAATCGCAGGGAAAGGTAAAATCGTTTGACTGGTTACCACGTAAGAAATGTTACCTCCTCCTCCGCTAGTACCACCTGTAAGCACACATCCGCTACATCCATTTAAATTTAAAATAGTTTGTCCCATGTAATCATCACCGAAGAACCAAAGTTCACCAGCAGATTCATCAGCCTCCCAAACTTCAATTTTGTAAACACTCGAAGTATTTAGAACAATGCTCACATTCCAAGAAACGGGAGGATCAGTATCCATAATAATCGGACTTTGATAAACAGGAACATTGTTTTCGAACAGAATGAAATAAGGATCAGCCGCTTCAAAAGATGGAAAACCGCCTCCATAACCAGTCATTGAGTTAATTGTCAATGAAGTCAAGGTGTAAACATCGATAGTGTCAATATTGGAATAAGCAATATAGTTCACCACATATTCACCAGGTTGCATATATAATTGTGGTGCTGGATTTTCTAATGTCGAAGTATTACCATTTCCAAAATCCCACGCATAAGCCAGCATTCCTGGATTGTTGTTTTCAAAAGCCACAGCAATTGGCGCACAACCGAAAGCACCTATCATTGTAAAACCGTCGTTCGAATTGTCTGGAACAAAAGGTAGTATTGTTAGAGGTAATTGAAAAGAAAAAGGAACCCCCGAAGTAATCGTTAAGTCAGCAATCACATTTACATCAACTAGATATTGACCCGCTAATAACGGTGTTCCAAAAACCAACCCGCAACCATTTTGAGAAACTTGAGGGTTATAATTACATCCGTTCGAAGCATTCGAACAAATCCATTGAAGTCCAACAGGTAAAGAAACCGATAAAATTTGGAAATTCGTGAAATCGTAACCGAGTGTATCTGTTGGTAAGACAAATTGTAGCACCTCAGAATAATATTGGCCCACAGTTCCATCTGGAAATTGTTCAGGATATACGCCTACCTGAGTATACTGTGTATCCGGCACACAAACCTGTGCAAAAGACTGATAACCAATAAAAAAGACAAAAACAAATAGTATTAATTTCTTCATAATATTATAATCTAGCAGCGTAAAAGTAATTGATTTTCAATTTGCATACAAAAATGGGTGCAATAATTTCTACAATACTCAGGCATTGCTTAAATTCGCAGCAAATTAGAATGTAAAGATGAAAAAAATTGGAGTGTTGCTGTCCGGATGTGGTGTTTACGACGGTGCTGAGATTCAAGAAGCTGTATTTACGCTGTTGGCTTTAGAGGAATTGAGGGTCGAAGCCGTGTGCATTGGTATTGACAAAAATCAGTATCATGTGATTAATCATACCAATGGCGAAGTAATGCCAGAAAGCCGAAACATGTTGGTGGAAGCCGCTAGAATTACGAGAGGAAAAATCACTCCAATCGATCAAATCGAGCCTAAGGATATCGACGCACTTATTATTCCCGGTGGCTTTGGCTCTGCAAAAAATTTGACCACTTGGGCGTTCAATGGTCCAGATAGCAATATTCTGCCAGAAGTAAAACTACTCTTGGTGAATTTGATTAACATCGGCAAACCAATTTGTGCATTATGTGTTTCGCCCGTGGTTGTGGCAAAAGCGCTCGAAGGCTCATCGATCAGAGCCAATCTAACCATTGGGTCCACCCAAGGCTCTTCTGAATATGACATTGCAGGATTTAAGGCAGGTCTAGAAGCCACAGGTGCAGCAACAACAAACAAGACGATTGAGGAAATTCAGATTGACAAAATGAATAGAATTGTTTCAGCACCTTGCTACATGATGGAGGCCAATTTGTCAGAATTACGCAACAACATCCGAATGGCTATTGAGGCAACATTAAACCTAATTGATTAATTTAAATCTCGCGAAATGAAAAAACTTATTACTTTCACCCTTCTAATGACCTTGTTCTCAACCTCATCCTGCAAGAGAGATTGGGTTTGCGTATGCACTTTTAACGACGGCACTAATCCCAATAAAATGTCTATTGGCAGCTCAAACAGAGATGCTGCGGAAGCGACGTGCGAAAACTATTCGAGTGAAGCTATGAATTTGGGCGCAGATTGCGCTTTGGCAGATTAAACCAATTTTCAGTCAAGAGTAGAGCATCTTTGACTGGAAATATTACGATGAATTTGAGAATTCAAGAATTATCAAAATTAAAATATGTTAAATTCCTAGGACTTTATTCCACGAACGCAAATATCAATACATTTGTGGCGTTTTTAACGGCAAGGAGAGCTAAGCGAGTTGCTATGTTTCAAACGACATTTAATTAACGGAAGATTGATTTTATCTTGCTATTCAAATGAATAAAACCCTATTGGGTGGTTTAATCTTATTAGGTTTCACCACATCTTGTTCTGAAAAGAACTCCGAAAACACAGAACCAGAAGAGTTTAAAGTTTTCACCCCCCTACTCACAGATACTACGGCGTATGAAGATTATGTTTGCGACATCATGTCCGTGAACAATGTCGAAATCCGAACTAGAGTGAAGGGTTACATTGAGTCTGTCAACACCGATGAAGGTAAATTCGTCAAAAAAGGACAGCTCCTGTTCAAAATTAGCAGTCAGGAGTACAAAGAAGAGTTGTTGAAATCACGAGCAGTTTTGAAAAGTGCTCAAGCTGATATGAAACAAGCAGAAATTGATTTGTCCAATGTTTTGCAGCTAGCTGACAAGCAAATTGTTTCAAAAACAGAGGTAGAAATGGCCAAAGCAAAGGTTGATGCTGCCAAAGCAAAAGTAGAGGAAGCGCAGTCTTTAGAATACAGTGCCAAGTTGAGACTATCCCTGTGCGATATTACAGCTCCATTCGATGGTTTTGTGGATCGTTTCCCAAATAAAATTGGTAGTTTAGTTGATGAAGGAACTTTGGTTACAACATTGTCTGACAACAATGAGGTTTTTGCCTATTTCAATGTCTCGGAGCGCGACTATCTCGACTTCATGAAAAACTTGAAACTTGGCGCCAAAACATCAGAAGTGGAATTGGTCTTGGCCAATGGGGAACTTTATGAACACAGGGGTTTAATCGAAACCATAGATGGACAATTTGACAACGAAACTGGAACCATCGCATTTCGGGCAAGATTTAAAAATCCAGATAGATTGTTGAAGCACGGAGCTAGTGGCAAAATCCGGTTGGAGCGCAAAATCAAAAACGCGCTTATCATTCCGCAAAAATCGACTTTTGAGATTCAAGATAAAATTTACGTATATGTCATCAATGATAAAAACGTTTTAGAAGCTAGAAACATTCGTATTGCTCTAAGATTACCTAATATTTATATCGTTGAATCTGGTATTTCAAAGAAAGATAAAATTCTTTTGGAAGGCATCCAATTGGTCCGTGAAGGTGTTGTCATCAAACCTATGATAACAGACATCAACAAGGTTCTCGAAGAATTCAGGTCAATCAATCAATAAGCCACGTACTATGTTTTCATCCTTCATCAATCGACCTGTACTTTCGATAGTAATTTCGGTGTTCTTTGTTTTTCTAGGGCTCATTGCTTTGATGCAATTACCTGTAACACAGTATCCAGATATTGCGCCTCCATCGGTAACCATTACGACTAAATATACTGGAGCCAACGCTGAGGTTTGTTCAAAAGCCGTTGTGACGCCCATTGAGCGTGCAGTAAACGGAGTTCCGGGAATGACTTATATGACCTCGGTTTCGGGTAACGACGGAACAAGTATCATTCAGGTGTACTTTAAAGTGGGTACTGACCCAGATATTGCCGCGGTAAACGTTCAGAATCGGGTATTAACAGTTGTTGATGAACTTCCGGAAGAAGTTGTGAAAGCAGGGGTTCAAACGGAAAAAGAGGTGAACGCTATGTTGATGTATCTCAATGTTGTGAGTGAAGACCCAGCGCACGATGAGTTGTTTTTATATAACTACACTGATATCAACATTCTGGCTGAATTGAAACGTATAGATGGCGTTGGTTTTGCTACCATTATGGGTTCTCGCGAATATTCGATGCGAGTTTGGTTGAAACCAGATAGAATGACCGTATATGATGTTTCTGCAGACGATGTTATACAAGCCTTGAAACGCTCGAATGTTGAGGCTGCTCCTGGTTCTCTCGGGGAGAGTTCTGGAAAAGATGCACAGTCCTTTTTATACGTACTCAAGTATAGAGGTAAATATACTGAGGTTGAAGATTATGAAAACATCATTATCAAGAGTAAAGAAAATGGTGATTTCTTACGAATCAAAGATATTGCTGATGTTGAATTTGAGTCACAAACACACAACGTAATTTCGAAAGAAAATGGTCGACCTTCTGCGGCAATCATGTTGAAACAGCGACCAGGATCAAATGCCAGCGAAGTAATTGAAAACGTAAAGAAGAAAATGGCTGAACTTCAGCAAACATCTTTCCCTCCAGGAATGAAATACACCGTAAACTATGACGTTTCACGCTTCTTAGATGCTTCCATTCATGAAGTAATCAAAACCTTGATTGAAGCCTTTATTTTGGTGGGGTTAGTCGTATTCCTATTTCTCCAAGATTGGCGCTCAACTTTGATTCCTATCTTGGCTGTTCCTGTTTCCTTGGTGGGTACCTTTTTCTTTATGCAAATGCTCGGGTTCTCAATCAATTTATTAACCTTATTTGCTTTGGTTTTGGCAATTGGTATTGTGGTTGACAACGCGATTGTCGTCGTGGAAGCTGTGCATGCCAAAATGGAGCACCTGCATATTGGACCACGACAAGCCACTATGGAATCGATGAAAGAAATGACTGGGGCGATATTAGCGATTACCTTAGTGATGTCGGCGGTGTTTATTCCGGTTGCCTTTATGGAGGGTCCTGCTGGGGTATTCTACAGGCAGTTCTCGATAACACTTGCCATAGCCATTGTGATTTCAGGGATCAACGCCTTAACTCTATCTCCAGCATTGTGTGCTATTTTACTGAAACAACACCACCATGTTCCTGATGCTAAGAAAAATTTCTTGCAGAAATTCTTCCAAGGATTCAACAATTGGTACGATGGGCTTTCCAACAAATACAAGAAAGTTTTGGGGCTCATCATCAACCGAAGATTTGTTACAGTAGCTTCTTTAGTAGGCTTCTTATTCTTCACTTATGGTTTCATGAATTTCGTGCCTACTGGCTTTATTCCTAATGAGGACCAAGGAACGATTTATGCAAGTGTGACAACACCCGCTGGCTCAACTTTAGAGCGTACTGAACTAGTTACTGATGCCATTCAGCAAGCCGCTCAAGGTTTGGATGCCGTGGAAACCGTTTCCACATTGACTGGATTTAGCTTGATAACAGAAGGTATCGGTCCCTCGTTTGGGATGGTGATGATTAACCTAAAACCTTGGGACGAACGTGAAGAATCGGTAGATGATATTATCGCTCAAGTGCAAAGCAAAATCAAAAACGTACAAGATGCCGACATTCAATTCTTTCCTCCACCGGCAGTACCTGGCTATGGAAATGCAAGTGGATTTGAATTTCGAATTTTGGATAAAACGGGCTCAGGAGATTTGGTGGCTTTACAAAAAGTGACAGATGAATTCAACGAAAAACTAACCAAACGACCAGAGATTAAGAATGCGTTCTCAAGTTTTGATGCTTCTTTTCCGCAATATCGTTTGAATTTTGATTACGATGCGGCGGCCGCAAAAGGTGTATCTGTTGACAATGCTATGGCTACGCTTCAAACATTAATTGGTAGTGAATATGCCAGCAATTTTATCCGCTATGGGCAAATGTATAAAGTAATGGTGCAAGCCAAACCTAATTACCGTGCTATGCCCGAAGATATCGCTGATCTTTATGTAAAAAACGACCTCGGTGAAATGGTGCCTTTTAGCTCATTCATTACCATGGAAAGGGTTTTTGGACCAGAACAAATCACGCGCTACAACATGTATTCATCTGCCATGGTAAATGGTGAACCAAATCCCGGATTTAGTTCGGGAGATGCCATTGTAGCCATACAAGAAGAAATGGCAAAATCGCTACCAAAAGGATACACTTACGATTGGTCGGGGATGACTAAAGACGAGATTGAATCGGGTGGACAGGCTGTTGTGATCTTCATGATTTGTTTGGTCTTTGTGTATCTTTTGTTATCGGCTCAATACGAGAGTTTCTTGTTGCCATTAACGGTAATTCTCTCTCTTCCAACGGGTATTTTAGGTGCTTATGCCATGATTTGGTTGTTAGGCTTAGAAATGAATATCTACGCACAAATTGCTTTGGTCATGCTCATCGGTCTTTTGGGTAAAAACGGTATCCTCATTGTTGAGTTTGCCATATTGAAACAAAAAGAAGGAGCAACAAAATTTGAAGCTGCCATTGAAGGGGCTGTATCCCGTTTGCGACCAATTTTGATGACTTCTTTCGCCATTATTGCGGGATTGATTCCACTGATGTTGGCTAATGGAGCAGGTGCAATTGGAAACAATACCATTGGTGCAGCGGCAGTTGGTGGTATGCTTTTCGGAACACTTTTCGGGGTGCTGATAATTCCAGGCTTATACCTACTGTTTGCGCCTAAAACCATGAAAAACTAACACGATTAAAAGATGAATAATCATCCATTCCTAGTTCGATTTATAAGCTTCGTTGTCCTTGTTCTAATTGTTTCATCTTGTTACAATCTCAAGCCAACCGCTGCCAAAAACCTCAAAGAAACCCCGAGTCAATTTGGAAAAGTTGAAGCACAAAAATCTGATTCTCTGTATAACATCAGTAGCTTTTTTAATGATGCCAAACTCACAGCGATTATAGATGAAGCCATGCAAAACAACTACGATGTGCTTATCGCCATCCAACGTTTGAATATGGCACAATCTCAGATTATTGGATTCAGAGGTAACCTATTTCCAAAATTGGATTTACATGTTTCGCCAAGTATGCGTCGATTTGGAGCCTATACCATGGATGGTGTTGGAAATTATGACACACAATTTTCGCCAAATATCACCCAAGATCAAGTTATACCAGAACATTTGCCAGATTATTATGCTGGCGCTTGGATGACTTGGGAGGCAGACATTTGGGGCAAATTGAGAAACAGAAAAAAAGCAGCTGTACAACGTTATTTGGCTTCAGTGGAAGGCAGAAAATGGGTAATGACCATGCTCATTGAGGACATTGCATTGACTTACTACGACTTGATTTCCAAAGACATGGAATTGGAAGTACTAAGACAAACCATTGAATTACAAACCACTGAACTCGAAGTTGTAAAAGACCAAAAAGAAGCCGGAAGGACAGATGAAATGGTTGTGAAACAATTTGAAGCGCAGCTGCTGAACACCATTGGCATTTCACTTGTCGTTCAACAACAAGTTTATGAATTAGAAAACCGTCTGAATTTATTGATGGGTCGTTACCCACAGCCCATAGACCGAGGCAGATTCAGACTAAGCACGGCTGAGAACAATCCAATTTATAGTACAATTCCAGTAGATTTGATTAATAATCGTGCAGACATTCAACAAAGCTTGCATTTGATGGCCAGTACAAAGGCTGATTTCAAAGCAGCAAAAGCGGAATTTTACCCTTCTTTAAGCATCAATATCGGCGCAGGTTTACAATCTTTTAATCCAGCATTTTTTCTAAATCCCGTTTCCTTGGCATACAATGCGGCAGGTGGCATCGTTGCTCCCCTACTCAACCGTTCAGCCATAATCGCAGAATTTAAAGTAGCTGATGCGTCTCAAGTTGAAGCCATTTACCAGTACCAAAGCAACTTCATTCGAGCATACTCGGAAATTTATAACCAAATGCTCGCAATCGAAACATTTCGTTCAGTTTTTGAAACAAAACTCCAAGAAGTAGAAGTGTTGCGTTATGCGAATGACTTGGCTTTCGAATTGTATGTAACAGGCAGAATCAGTTATTTGGAGGTTTTATACATTAGAAAAAACACGATCCAATCGCGCCTAGAATTAATTGAAGCCAAGAAACTCCAACATTTCTCGATAGTGTCGCTTTATAAAGCGATTGGTGGCGGGTGGAATTAGAATAATAACTTCCAATCAGAATTCAATTCGAACACAGACTTGTGCTCCAAAACAGTATGATGCGGAATGCAAACAACTCAGATTAGTGCAGATTTTTTATCAGCGCAAAATCTGCACGATCTGCGTCATACCGCGGGACGAGTACAGGTCAGCGTTCTAATCAAAAAAAATCCCGCAGCTCGCACCACGGGATTCCCAAATCTATTTTTTTTGTAAACTAAGCCTTCACAGCTGCTCCTAAAAATTCTCTGTTCATTCTTGCGATGTTGGTCAAAGAGATGCCTTTCGGGCATTCTACTTCGCATGCGCCGGTGTTGGTACAGTTTCCGAAACCTTCTTCATCCATTTTGGAAACCATGTTTAATACGCGTTGTTCGGCTTCTGCACGACCTTGAGGTAGGATGGCCAACTGAGATACTTTCGCGGAAACGAACAACATCGCTGAGGCGTTTTTACAAGAGGCTACACATGCGCCACAACCGATACAAGTCGCTGCGGCAAAGGCTTCATCTGCATCTACTTTCGGAACAGGAATTGAATTTGCATCTTGGGCTGCACCTGTGTTTACAGAAATGTACCCTCCTGCTTGAATGATGCGGTCGAATGCTGAACGGTCGACAACCAAGTCTTTGATGATTGGGAAGGCTTTCGCTCTCCATGGCTCGATGTAAATCGTATCGCCATCTTTGAACGAACGCATGTGCAATTGACAAGTCGTAACTGCTGATTGTGGTCCGTGTGCACGTCCGTTGATGTAAAGCGAACACATCCCACAAATTCCTTCACGACAATCGTGGTCGAAAGCAATCGGGTCATCGCCTTTTTCAACCAACTGGTCGTTCAATACATCTAACATTTCCAAAAACGACATATCAGGAGAAATATCGCTCACTGGATAGTCAACCAATCTTCCCTTGTCTGCGGCGTTCTTTTGACGCCAGATTTTCAGTGTTAATTTCATTTTATTAGCTTTTGGCTATTGGCTCCCGATAGCTATCGGGTGGCTTCTAGCGATTAAAGTATTATTTTTCAGTTATGGCCCGGCTATCGAGTGACCGACGATAGGAGGTCGTATCGAGATAGCCTATTTATAACTACGTTGTACCAATTTAATATTCTCGTAAACCAATTCTTCTTTGTTCAAAATAGGTTCTTTGCCATCTCCTGCAAATTCCCAAGCTGAAACGAAAGCGAAATTATCATCATCGCGCAAAGCTTCGCCTTCTTCCGTTTGTGATTCTTCGCGGAAGTGACCTCCACAAGATTCATTTCTATTCAAGGCATCATAGCACATCAATTCGCCCAATTCCAAGAAATCTGCAACGCGACCTGCTTTATCCAATTCAGGATTGAACTCATTGGCAGCACCGGGAACACGAACATTGGCCCAGAACTCTTTTCGGATTTCTTGAATTTCAGCAATGGCTTCTTTCAATCCTTCTGCATTTCTTGCCATACCACATTTGTCCCACATCACTTTACCTAAACGCTTGTGATAATAATCAACTGGTTTTGTTCCTTTAGTATTTAATAAATGTTCGATTCTGTCGCGAACTTCTTTTTCAGCGGCCTCAAATTCTGGTGAATCCGTTGGGATTTTTCCAGTTCTGATGTCATCAGAAAGATAAGAACCAATGGTATAAGGAATCACGAAATAACCATCAGCCAAACCTTGCATAAGCGCAGAAGCACCAAGTCTATTAGCGCCGTGTTCTGAGAAATTTGCTTCGCCCAAGGCATACAAACCAGGAACCGTGGTCATCAATTCATAATCCACCCAAAGTCCACCCATGGTATAGTGCACCGCTGGATAAATCTTCATTGGAGTTTCATAGGGATTTTCACCTGAGATTTGCATGTACATATCAAACAGGTTTCCGTATTTTTCTTTTACAACAGCTTTACCCAATTCCTTGATTTTCTCAGGACTTGCGTTGCTGATATTCATTTTCGTAGCTTCGATTTTTCCGTAACGCTCAATGGCATCGGCATAATCCAAATACACCGCTTGACCTGTTGCGTTAACACCAAATCCAGCATCACATCTTTCTTTGGCAGCACGAGAAGCCACGTCGCGTGGAACCAAGTTACCAAAAGCTGGATAACGACGCTCTAGATAATAATCGCGATCCGCTTCTGGAATGTCGTTCGCACGTTTTTTTCCTTGTTGAATGGCCTGAGCATCTTCCAATTTTGCAGGCACCCAAATACGTCCGTCATTTCTCAATGACTCCGACATCAAGGTCAATTTACTCTGGTGATCGCCCGAAACTGGGATACACGTCGGGTGAATCTGCGTGAAACATGGATTCCCGAAATATGCACCTTTTTTGTATGCTTTCATGGCAGCGCTCACGTTAGATCCCATCGCGTTTGTAGAAAGGAAGAAAACGTTTCCATAACCACCTGTACAAAGCAATACAGCATGAGCGGAATGTCTTTCAATGGCACCGGTTACCAAGTTTTTGGCAATGATACCACGTGCTTTACCGTCCACTTTCACGATATCCATCATTTCGTGGCGGTTGTACATTTTCACTGTACCTTTTGCAATTTCTTTCGACAAAGCTGAATAGGCGCCTAACAACAACTGTTGACCCGTTTGTCCTGCTGCGTAGAATGTGCGCTGTACTTGTGTTCCACCAAAAGAACGATTGTCCAGCAATCCACCATATTCACGAGCAAAAGGAACACCTTGTGCTACACATTGGTCGATAATCGAGGTACTCACCTCGGCCAAACGGTGTACGTTCGCTTCACGAGCACGGTAGTCACCACCTTTAATTGTATCATAGAACAAACGGAACGTTGAGTCGCCGTCGTTTTTGTAGTTTTTAGCAGCATTGATACCCCCTTGCGCAGCAATAGAGTGCGCACGACGCGGAGAATCTTGGAAACAGAAAACCTTCACGCTATAGCCCATCTCGGCCAAAGAAGCCGCAGCAGAAGAACCTGCCAAGCCTGATCCTACAACAATGATGTCAATATTTCTTTTGTTTGCAGGATTCACCAAAGCCACGTGGTCTTTGTAATCTGTCCATTTTTTATCAATAGGACCTGCTGGTATTTTAGAATTCAACTTACTCATATTGTATAATCTTATAATTGGCTAATAAACAAAAACACTGGAATTGATGCGAATGCTAAAGGAACAAGGATAGCAAATGCATAGCCCAACTTTTTAATCAAAGGCATGTAGCTCTTGTGGTTGGCACCCAAACTCTGGAAGGCACTTTGAAAACCGTGCATCAAGTGGAAGCTCAGAGCAAACATGGACAACACATAAAGAATTACCATAGCAATGGCCATGCTGTTTTCTTTCGGACTGAAAAAATTCATAACAATGGTGTGGAGGTCTTTGTAGGCGGTGCCCACTTTTGAATCAGAATCTTTTTCAAAAAGTTCTGTTCCTCTGGCATCAACAATGCTCACCGGGTAAAAATTTTCATTTGTTGTAATATAAAAATCCTCTTTTCCAGGCACAAACCAAGAATCACGTTCCATCGTATGCAGCGGCATTTCTGAAAAGTGCATTTTCGCCCAGAAGTGAACCATGTGCGTAGAGATAAACACCAAAATGATTGTTCCTAGAATCGCCATATTGCGCGAATACCATTTAGAATTGGCGTTGCGTTGCGTGTAGGCATATTGCTGCGGACGTGCTTT
>DIUF01000017.1 GCA_002422285.1 Flavobacteriales bacterium UBA6165
AAATTTCTTGGTTGATCTACATTACAGCCCCTCATCGTTGCGATGTGGTAAGACAACAACTGCAAAGGAATTGTAGCCAAGAGCGGCATCAATATCTCATCAGTTTCTGGAATTTCGATGCAATGGTCAGCCATTTCTTTCACCGCTTTGTCACCTTGTGTTACAATTGCGATGATTTTCCCTTTTCTGGCTTTTACCTCTTGAATGTTGGAAACCACTTTTTCGTAAGATGTACCTTTAGTTGCAATTACTATAACTGGCATGTTTTCATCAATCAAAGCAATTGGACCGTGTTTCATCTCGGCGGCAGGGTAACCTTCAGCGTGAATGTAAGAAATCTCTTTCAGTTTTAGTGCGCCTTCCAAAGCCACCGGGAAACAATTACCTCTGCCCAAGTAAAGCGCATTTGTTGCGTTCATATAAACGCGCGAAATATCAATGATGTGCTCATTGTTTTGGAGTAGTTTCTCTACTTTAGATGGTATGTTTTCGAGTTCAGCCAAGAGTGTTTGAAGTCGTGATTCGCTCAGAGCGCCCTTCATAGAAGCCAAATACAGGCCTAATAGCGTAAGTACCGTTACTTGAGCGGTGAATGCTTTTGTGGAAGCCACCCCAATTTCTGGTCCAGCATGTGTATACATACCAGCATGAGTAGCCCTTGAGATAGAAGAACCAACCACATTACAAATGCCTAAAACAGTTGCTCCTCTCGACTTCGCTATTTCTATTGCTGCTAGCGTGTCGGCAGTTTCTCCAGATTGTGAAATGGCCAAAACCACATCGTTTTCGCTAATAATGGGGTTTCTATATCTAAATTCACTTCCGTATTCAACTTCTACAGGAATTCGGGCCAATTCTTCGATGAGGTATTCACCAACTTGTGCTGCGTGCCACGAAGTGCCACAAGCCACAAAGATGAATCTATCGGCATTCAATAGTTTTCTTTCATAGTCTTTGATGCCCCCAAGTCTTACCCAACCTTCTTTGCTATTCAATCTGCCACGGAAACAATCGTAAATGGAACGCGGTTGTTCATAAATCTCTTTGAGCATGAAATGGTCGTAGCCCCCTTTTTCTAATGCTTCCAACTCCAACTCAAGCTCTTGTATATATGGCGTTTGCTCTTTATTTCGGATATCTATGATTTTAAGCCCTTTTTGTCGGTCTAAAACAGCAATTTCTTCATCCTCTAAATAAACCACATTCTTGGTGTATTCGATAATTGGAGTGGCGTCCGAAGCTAAATAAAACTCATTATTTTCTGCTATTCCTACTACAAGCGGACTAGATTTTCTGGCAGCCACCATGCGTTGTGGCTCGTCCTTACTCAAAACAACAATAGCATATGCTCCAATAACACTTGTTAAGGCTATTCTTACTGCTTGTTCGAGATCTACGTTTTCTTTTTTGCGAACATCATCGATGAGGTGGGCTAATACCTCTGTGTCGGTTTCGCTTTCAAAAATATGACCTCGTTGTTTCAATCCGTCTCGCAGAACATCATAATTTTCTATGATTCCGTTGTGGACAATCACCAATTCGGATAATGAAGAACCTCTGTGGGGGTGAGCATTCACATCATTTGGTTCTCCATGAGTTGCCCAACGTGTGTGACCAATACCTATAGTGCCAGAAAGGTCATTTCCTAATGCAAAGTCCTCCAATGCCGAAACCTTTCCTTGTTTTTTGAATGTTCTAATTCCGTTTACATCCATCAACGCGACACCAGCACTGTCATAGCCTCTATATTCAAGTCTTTTCAAACCTTTGATTAAGATGGGGTAAGCGTCTTTTGTTCCGAGGTAAGCTACAATTCCACACATAGTTAAAATTCTGTATAAGTGATGATTAGTTTGGGTTGAAACTTATTGTCGCTTTCTATGCCGTTGAAGATAATGCGTTCAACATTATCATTGGTTCTCGACCCAACTATCATCAATTCTGGTATGGTGAATATTGGTGACTGTTTAACTAATCCTTGTACAAAAGAAGTTACATCAACAGTATATCTTTTGAATAAAGGAACAACAGGGTGGTTAATCGGAACTAATACGCCGTTACTAATACCTAATCCCCAAATGGCATCCCCTTCTGCCCGTTTGTTAAACACAGCAATGAATGGACTGGGGTATCGGTCATCTCCATTGAAGTACTGATAGGGTAAGTAAAGAGTGGCACGGTGAATAACAGTTTTGTTATTCAGATTTTGAATTGTTGGAAATTGAACAACTGCGCGAACATTACCACTCTGCGCATAAAACTCTTTGTTTCCATTTGTTGGGTTTTGCAGCAACTGGTCTAATCTCGTGCCAGAATAATTGTATAACACACGGTTGTAACGTGTTGAATTCGTGTTGATTACCAGGTCAAAGGTTTTTAGCGCCTCGCCTTGTTTGTAGTATATTATAAGTTTTGAATCAGAATCCAATAAGTCCAAACCATAAACAGCACCGCTATTGACAGCCACATTTGCGTTCTCAGTACAAACGTATAGTCCTTTGAAATATTCTAGAAACGTACTATTGTTCAACATGCCTCCTTGAGTTGAGCTATTGATGATGTCTTCGCCAACTGCGTTTTTAAGTCTCAATCTCAGTTGTGGTGGGAGTGTGTCGGTTCCCTGAACAAAAGGCGTTTTATTGTTCGGAATGAAACTGCTGTATCCGTCTTCAATCAAGCTGCCGGTATTTGTGGCCGTAAAAGAGTTGTTCTTGTATAAGGAATCCGGACTTAGGTTCTCAGCCAAGCGATATACTGCGAAATCTTGGGGGGAGTTTCCTGAACCATATTGGTCACGGAATTCCATAGACAATACTACTGAGTCTATATCGATTTCTGATAAATCTCCAAAATTCGGGTTGTTGGCAGCCAATCTGACTTGCACAAAGAATCCAGCAGAAACCTGACCAAAAACAGGATCGTTGTAATCTCCGAGAAGCCCAAGTCGTGCGTTTGTAGTTACTGTTGAATCAATCAACTCACTGTAAGCCACTATTGAAAATGTATCAACACCATTGGCATCCAAAAGCATCGATTCGTCATAGATTTCTTTTCCAAGCAAAGATTCTTTTTTCTTGCAAGCGAAAAAAATCATGGTTGTTCCAAAAACCAGAAGGAACAGTAAAGAAAAATGTTTAGTCATCAGTCTAATTATTATTCGGAACAAACAGCCTCTTCAACCAATTTATCGACAAAGTCAGAAAGCGTCTTCATCGGGGTTTCTTCTGTGTTAAACTCCAATTGATGACAGGATAACGTATCACAAAGAGATTTCATATTTTTTTCTTCATCTTTTGTGCAAAACACCAAGCCATCCGATAATTTCATGGCATGTCTTCGTACTGCATCCAGGTCGCCCTCATCAAGAGCCAGAATAGTTTCTGGACTAAAACCGTCAAACTTTAGTTTTTCTATGAAACGATCAGAAAACTTAAAATTAGGCACGTCTTCGTAAACAGAGTAGATGAGTTTTGCTTCGTTGAAATGAGGTTCATTTGCAAAAACATCTCGAATGTAAAGAGGCATAAAAGTAGACATCCAACCACTACAAACGATGGCGTCGGGCTTCCAGCCCAACTTTTTCACTGTTTCCATTACCCCTCTACAGAAGAACATGGAACGCTCGTCATTGTCGGGACAGGCATCGCCATTTTCTTCGCAGTCAATGGATTTTCTCTTGAAATATTCCTCGTTGTCGATAAAATATACTTGAATCCTAGTTGAAGGCACAGAGGCTACTTTGATAATCAAGGGATGATCGTGGTCATCAATGATTAGATTCATACCCGATAGACGAATTACTTCGTGTAATTGGTGTCTGCGCTCATTAATGGCACCGAACTTGGGCATGAACACTCTGATTTCTTTTCCTGAATCGTGAATTCCCTGTGAAACTTTTCTGATGAAATTAGCCAGTTCAGTTTTGGCCAAAAAAGGGTTGATCTCCTGAGAGACAAATAGTACTCGCTTTTTCTCCATATTCCTTTTTCGAATTAAACTTTGCAAAATTATAAAAAAAATATCGGAAAATCGATTATTTCGGAATAGTTTTGCGCCCTGAAATTTTTAAAGAGCACTTAATTGCAATCATTTAAGACGGTAGACTCCATTTCAAAATGGCTTCAAAATAACAAAATGGAGGGTAAATCTGTGGGGTTTGTACCTACAATGGGTGCTCTTCATGCTGGTCATGTTTCATTAGTGGAGCGCGCCAAGGCCCATTGCGACCTAGTGGTAGTTAGCATTTTCGTGAACCCAACACAGTTTAATTCAACAGAGGATCTGGATAAATATCCGCGGAGTTTGGAAAATGACATCCGGATGTTGTTTGGTACCAACTGCGATGCTGTTTTTGTTCCAGAAGTTACGATGATGTACCCCGATTTCCCGAATCATACGCACACCATTGACGTAGATTTGACACTAATCAACACCGTAATGGAGGGAATGTTTAGGCCAGGACACTTCGAAGGGGTGATAAATGTGGTGCATCGCTTCTTTGAAATTGTGCAACCCGACAAGGCCTATTTCGGTGAAAAGGACTATCAACAGTTGGCAGTTATCCGCAAAATGGTGGCCGATTTGAAGCTCGATGTAGAAATTATTGCTTGTCCAACGCTTCGTGAAAAAACTGGTTTGGCCATGAGCAGCAGAAATCAACGGTTGAGTAGCAAAGGAATGGAGGACGCTTTAATCATCTACAACACCTTACTTGAAGCAAAAAAATTGGCTACAAAAATGACGCCCGCACAAGTGAAAAGTTTTTGCGCTTCTGCTTTCGAGAAAAGCAATTTATCATTGGAGTATTTTGAAATATGCGACAGTAATACACTTCAAATACTTGATGACGAGTGGATTCCTGGGGCTCGTTGCTTCATTGCCGCCTATTGTGAAGATGTCCGTTTGATAGATAATATGGAGTTGATAAAATTGAATTAACTAACTTTGCGCCCTCAATCAGAAAATATGTTGATTCAGATTTGTAAATCCAAAATTCACCGTGTACGTGTAACCCAAGCCGACTTGAACTACATCGGCAGCATCACCATTGACGAAGCTTTGATGGAAGCCGCCAATCTTGTGGAAGGAGAACGCGTTCAGGTAGTGAATTGCAACAACGGCGAACGTTTGGAAACTTATGTAATTAAGGGGCTCCGAAATTCAGGAACGATTTGTCTTAATGGTCCGGCAGCACGTCGTTGCCAAGTGAATGATATTGTTATCATTATCGGCTACGGTTTCTTGGACTTTGAGGAAGCCAAATCGTTTAAGCCCGCTTTGGTTTTCCCGAATGAACAAACTAATCTGATTGACTAAACCCTTGTCAATCCAAGTCTCTTGAAAAAATTAATCATCCAAGCGCTAAAAGTTCTTATTCCACTAGTGGTTGGGGCTTATTTGGTGTGGTACATGATTGAACTCATCCAAAAGCAAGACCAAGCGGATTTTTGGGAAAAAATCAAGGAAATGAATTATTGGTGGATTGGATTTTCGCTCATCATTGGTTTGATGAGTCACTTGGTGCGCGCCCATCGTTGGAAATATTTACTGGAACCCATGGGTTATCAAACGAGTTTTGCGAATCGCTACCACGCAACCATGGTGGGCTATGTGGTGAACATGTTGTTGCCGCGTGCTGGAGAAGCTTCCCGCGCTGGAGTTTTACTCAAAACAAATGAAGTCCCATTCAGCAAAGCATTTGGCACCATCATCGCCGAGCGCGCTATAGATTTGATTCTATTGTTAATCGTTGGTTTATTGACCGTTTCCTTGAGTTTAACGGACTTTTACGCGCTTTACGATAAATTGCTTGTCGGAAATGAAAAAAAGAGCTCAGGGATGCTGATTTATATTCTAGTAGGATTTGTTTTTGTGGCGCTCGTGGCTTGGGTCTTTTTAAGAAAAAATGTGGCCTTGCGCGATAAAATTTGGAACCTCATCGCTGGAGTTAAATCGGGCTTGTTTTCAATTTTCAAATCCAAAAATCCAGGCGCATTTGTGCTGCATTCTGTCTTGATTTGGGTACTGTATATCGTATATTTTGGCATTTGTTTTTTGGCTTTGGAGGAAACTAAAACGGTTCCTGTTCAAGGGATTTTAATGGGCTTCATTGCTGGCACTTTGGGCGTGATGCTTACCAATGGCGGCGTTGGGGTTTATCCTTTGTTTGTGGGAACGGTAATTACTTTTTATGCTTTTCCTGATTTCACAGGAGCGCACAACACTGCTTTGGCATTGGCTACTGTTATTTGGTTGACCCAAACATTTTTCTTGATTATTCTAGGTTTGATTTCTTTGGTTTATATTTCCAGAAAATTTCCTGTTGGCGATGCGAAAACTGTTGAATGACATAGAAAACAAGATTTACTCCATTGAAGAATTCGTGGAATTGAGGAAAGCTTTGCGCCACGCGAATCACAAAGTTGTTTTTACGAATGGCTGCTTTGATATTTTACATTTGGGTCATGTCACATATTTGGCTCAAGCCGCTGAATTGGGGAGTTTTTTGGTGGTAGCGGTAAACGATGATGCTTCAGTGCGCACCCAAAACAAAGCACCAAATCGCCCGATAAACCCAGTAAATGCGCGTGCGTTTCTTTTGGCTTCCCTCACTTTTGTGGATGCTGTTGTGATTTTTTCTGAAGACACACCTTTGAATCTTATCCGCCAAATTGAGCCTGATGTTTTGGTAAAAGGGGCAGATTATGATGCCAGTGAAACAGATCCCAATTCGAAAAAATTCATCGTGGGTTCAACAGAAGTGAAAGCTTATGGTGGAGAAGTGAAAACGATTGATTTGGTGGAGGGATATTCAACTACGGCGATTTTGGCGAAGAAATAACTCCGTTATTTTTGGAATTTCATTTCCAACTTTTCATGAAAAAGGACTTTTTTGGAAATGGAATACCGAATTTTCCTACCACTTCGGACAACTATTACAATCATTCGTAGGGCGGATGTAGAACAAAAACCCGAAAAGTCCTTCTGCGGCGCCGTAGGTGAATACATGCGATGCGTGGCTTGATTCGGCCGGACGTGTTTTGGCTTTCACTTGATGCATCAGCCCACCCGCCAAATTACCTTGTAGAAAGAAATGTTTGAAAAAGATAAAACGCAGTCCGGTGTGGATGGATAATCCATAGCCGCTCAGACTGTTTACACGCTCTGTTCGGTAGCTTTCAAAGGTGTAATCTGTAAAAGAAATCAAAGCTCCAGCGGAAACGCCATAAAGCCAATTGATTGAAAAATTGCCATCGCGGGCAAATTCAAAAGGGGCTAAATTTCTCGACAACTGCAAACGCACATAATTCAATCCGTCGGTGTTTTGGTATTGAAAATGAGAAGCATTCAGGATGCGTTTTTGTCCGTTGCCAAAAGTCCCGCTCCAAAGTGGGTCTGCACCTGCATTCACAAAGCCCGCAATTTCAACTTCTTGCCCGTCTTCTATGACGTATTTCATGTGGTCGAAGCCAAAAGAAAGGTTCCAAAAGTTCTTGAAATTATAGCCCAAGCGCACGTTGTATTGTGGCACTGTAAACTTCATCGGATTGAAATATTTCCCCGAAAATGGCGTCTGATTGTCCTGAGCTCGAACTCCTTTGAGTCTGAAATCGTAGTTGTCGCCCACAAAACGGATGGTGCTATTGGAATATCCACTTCGGTTATAGCCCCAAGCAAAATCCAAAGTTCCTTGTGCATAAGCATTTTTGGGTTTGCGACGCTTGTAAGTACTTTGCGCATATGTGTCGGGAAGAACAATAAACAAAAAGAAAACTGCGAATATCAATCTCATATATTGGGTTGTGAAGTGACAAAAATAACGCTAAAATTGGGTTCTTGTTACTTACTTTTTTATATTTGCCGAACCTTACTATTACATCATGGCAGAACACAACGACCTCGGGAAGACCGGGGAAGACTTGGCGCTAGCTGAATTGCTGAAGAAAGGCTTTCAACTCAAAGAGCGCAATTACAGTTTCAACAAAGCAGAAATTGATTTGGTTATGACCCACGGAAGCGACTTGGTTTTCGTTGAGGTGAAAACACGTCAAACGGCTGAAATTGGCGAACCCTATCTGGCGGTAACCAAATCCAAACAAAGGCAATTGATCAAAGCGGCGCACCACTATATTGTGAGCAAAGATTTGGATGTGAATGCGCGTTTCGATATCGTGTCTATTGTCCACAACTCGTATCGCACAGTTATTGAACACATTGAAGATGCTTTTTATCCCTAACTCTATTTATTAACTTTTAACCTACTAAAAATGACTACTAAAAAACAATTGAATAATCTCGTTTACGAGGTAACTGGTGCAGCTATTGAAGTACACCGTATTTTAGGCCCAGGGCTATTGGAGTCTATTTACCAAGAATGTTTAGCACATGAGCTTACACTCAGAGGAATAGCTCACACCACCCAACAAATCGTTGCAGTGGAATACAAGGATATGGTTATGTCAACCCCGTTGAGGTGTGATTTTTTCATTGAAGATGTACTTCCGCTTGAAATAAAGTCAAAATCTGAAGTTTTGCCAATTGACCAAGCCCAAATAATGACTTACATGAAATTACTTGGTAAACCCAAAGGATTAATGATAAATTTCAATGTTGCAAATATATATGCAGATGGACATTTCACCTTTGTAAACGAGAGATACTACGAATTAATGTAAGTGCTTCAACGAACCACATTCGAAAATCGGGAACACAAGACCTCGAAGAAGCAGTGAAGCTAAACGGAAGTTCGCGCTTTTTTGACTCATGTTGCTTATGTGGTAAAAAACACGAACCATAAAAGGAACACAAGACCTCGAAGAAGCAGTGACTTGTACTCGCCTTGCGGTAAGCTAAACGGAAGTTCGCGCTTTTGTGACTCATGTTTCTTATGTGGTAAAAAACACGAACCATAAAAGGAACACAAGACCTCGAAGAAGCAGCGAAGCTAAACGGAAGTGCACGTTTTTGTGACTTTTTGGTAAAAACACCCTAATACTGCCCTGTTCTCAGCATGACCAAGGTGCAAGCCTCGATGGGTTCGATGCCTTGTGCTCGGAGTTCTGCTTGAAATTCTGAGTTTTCAGTACCAGGATTGAATATTACGCGCTCTGGTTTCAAAGCAAGAATAGGTGCAATAAAGTCATTTTGGTTTTTAGCTGACACATAAAGGGTAACAGTGTGAATACCAGATTTGGGCATTTCTTTTTCGATAGCCACATCAGCGACTTTCCCTGTTTTTTGACCCACGGCTATAACGGCTTGCTTGTATTCGCGCAGCATGTGTATGGCGATGTTTGAATATCGCTCAGGATTTTCACTTGCGCCAATAACCAAAGTCCGTTTGTTTTCTGTCATAAAGACAAAAGTACACGAAGAAGGAAAGATGACAAATTAAAGTTCCACATATTTCAAAAATTCGTTTCGTTTGTCTGGATTTTGGAAAGCGCCAGAATATTCTGCTGTAACTGTACTGCTGTTTACATCTTCAATGCCACGCGAAGAAACACACAAATGCTTGGCGTCGATTAATACAGCGACATCTTCGGTTTGGAGAATTTGTTTCAATTCACTGGCAATTTGCATCGTTAGACGCTCTTGCACTTGCGGTCTTTTGGCGAAATATTGTACAATTCTATTCAATTTGGAAAGCCCAATTACTTTACCGTTGGAGATATAAGCCACGTGAGCCGTTCCAATAATCGGCACAAAATGGTGCTCACAATTGCTGTAAAATGTGATGTTCTTCTCAACCAACATTTCGTTGTATTGGTACTTATTTTCGAATAGTTTCACATCGGGCTTGTTGGCCGGATTTAAACCACTGAAAATTTCTTTCACATACATTTTGGCTACGCGGTAGGGTGTTCCTCTGAGACTGTCGTCTGTTAAATCTAGACCCAAAACCTCCATGATTTCGCGAAATTTCTCTTGAATAAGTTCAATTTTCTGGTTGTCGTTTAGGTCGAAAGCATCGTCTCTTAGTGGCGTATCAACAGATGTGGCAATGTGCATGTCACCCAACTCGTCGATTTCATTCAATAACAATTGATTTTCGATTGATTCAACTTCGTGAATTGTGTTTCCGTTCAATGTATTTACAAACATGTAGTTTTGTTTAAAGTTGTTTTATAAAGATTAAACAAAATTACATCAATAATGTTCGAAGATCAGCTAAATCTATTTTTTGGTAAAATCGTCCAGAATCCCGTTCAATCTTTCGGCACTCTTCAAATTGTAGCTTTCTTGGGTTGATGTTTTACTGACTTTTGAGTTGGCATAGTATTCCCCGCTGACCAATTCTGTGGCAGGTGTTTGTAAAAGATGTGTCAACGTTCTTGCGCCTTTTTCTGGAGAAACACCAAACAACTTAAAGAAACCGCGCGAAAACCAATCGGCATCTCTGCCCAAATCTGTATTTACAACACCGGGATGCTGGCTCACAAAACAGATTTCATTTTCATACTGTTTTGCCCAAAAACGCGTGAGTAAAATCACCCCCAATTTGGATTGGCGGTAAGCTTTAAATCCACTGAATTTTTTGCGGTATTGTAAATCATCGAAATTTAAAGTGCCTTGATGCAAAGCCGAAGCTGTTGTGACAACTTTAGGAGCATCGGCGTTTTTTAATACGGGCAACAAACCGCGAACCAAGAGAAAAGGAGCCATGAGATTCACCTGAAACGTGCGTTCAAAGCCATCCACAGTTTCTATGAATCCACCAAATTCCCACAAACCAGCATTGTTTACCAAAACATCAATCGTATCTGTTTGATTTTTAATGGATTCGACAGCATTTTGAATTGACGATATTGAACTCAAATCACATAAAACCGGGATCACATGTTCATCGTTTGCATATGCTTCAATGAGCTTATCGTTCCTGTAGAGCACAAAGATTTTGGCTTCTTGTTGTATCAAAAAGTTCAATGCCACTTTGCCCAAACCCGATGTGGCGCCTGTGAATACGATTCTCTTTCCTTTTAAATTGGTGTCCATAGTTCTGTGATTTTTGGAATAAAAATAAAACATGCCACACAAACCGCATAAATTGCCGTAAGCAATACAGCACCTGCAGCAACATCTTTGATGAATTTAATTTTGGGATTGAAATCAGTGGAATACAAATCACAAAGCCCTTCAATAGCTGTATTCAAAAGTTCGGCGATCCAAACCAAAGCCACAGCACTGAACACAAAAATCCATTCAAATGTTTCCAGTTCTAAGTAAATCGAAAAACCAACGGCCAAGAGCGTAGCCACCAAATGAATTCTGAGATTGGGCTGTGTTTTGAAAGCCGCTTGAAGTCCAGCAAAAGCATGTGCAAAAGATTGAATTCTAGACTTCATTTGGATTTGGATTAATTTCTTCTATCCAAGCCCCACAACAATTTGTCGCGGATGGTGTCGAAGAACGAAAGATTTTCAAATTGCACAGTGCGCACACTAAAAGGAGCCTTGTTGATACGAAGCTCATAAGAATCATTGATTACTTCTGAACGGGAATCTAGTGTAAGAAGATGCGAATTACTTCTATCATCCACCCGAACTTTTATTTCCAAGTCGTCTTTGATGATGATGGGGCGCACATTTAAGTTGTGGGGAGCAATGGGTGTAATCACCAAAACGGGGCTATCAGGTGTGATGATAGGTCCACCGCAACTCAATGAATAAGCCGTTGATCCTGTCGGTGTTGAGATGATTAGGCCGTCTGCCCAATAGGTGTTTAAATATTCGCCTCCAACACTCACTTCAATGGAAATCATAGATGCCGAATCCTTTTTGTGGATGGTCAATTCATTGAGGGCGTAGTTGTTATTTCCGAAAAGCGCTTCCTCAGAATCCATGCGGATTAAGCTGCGCTGGTTGGTTGCAAAATTGCCCGTTTTCAAATAATCAAAAGCCTCTTGGATGCGTTCCTTGTTCACATTGGCCAAAAAACCTAGGCGACCCATGTTGATGCCCAGAATTGGAATTTGGCTGTCTCTTACATATAATATCGTCTTCAAAAAAGTGCCATCGCCACCCATGCTAAGCACAATGTCGGCTGTTGCTTTTAAGGATTCGGCGTCGTTGAAAGAGGCACAATTGCTAATTGCGGGATATTTTAGTACAATCTGATTTTTGAAGTTTTCTTCCAAAGCCAACGACCAACCAGATTCTGCCAAGACAGCGAAAAGTATGTCAAGATGCGGGAAATAATCTTCTCGAATGGTTGTAAAAACAAGTGCTGCTCTCATATTAAATATCCAAAAATTTCATCAATTCATCGTAACGGCGTTGCATGTCATCGTAGAAAGAATCACGGTGAAAAGTGCCCACAATGGTGTATTCGAAACGTTCAAAAGTCTGAATGATTCTCGACAAGTCATTTTGGTTGATTTTCAACGTTACTTCAATGACTGCACTATTCGGATGAGACGTAATGAAAGCACTCAGCAACCGCGCGTTGTTGGTTTCCACGCATTGAGCAATATGAGCCAAGGAATAATCACGTTCACTCACTTCAATCACCAAAACGGAGCCATTGTCGGCAATTCCAGCCATTGTGGAAAGATAGGTCATGGCATCCATCAAAGAGGCGCTGCCCATGTACACTTCTTTGTCGTTCAGCACTGGCAAAACGGTGCATTTTGTCTCCGAAAACAAGCGCATCATGTCATACAAATGGTTGTGGTCATAAACATAGGGTCGCGGCAAAACATCAAACAATTCATCCAAAGTTTTAGACGGATCAGCCTTGTCTAAGATGTCGGTATCTGACACAATGCCAACAAAATTGTTTTGTTTGATAACGGGCAAATGTGATACACGCAACTCATCCATCCAACGAAGTGCCTTCTCTCCTGAGTCGGTGTGTTTCAATGGTGGGATATAATCTGAAATGAGGTCTGATGCTTTCATGACTGTGTGTATTAATTGTACCTTTGCGCCCGACAAAAATAGTTCCGAAAATGACTAAACTGAGTGTAAATATCAATAAAATTGCAACAATTCGCAACGCCCGCGGTGGAAACACGCCCAATTTGGTTCAAGTAGCCCAAGATTGTGAGCGTTTTGGTGCCGAAGGAATCACTGTGCATCCACGACCCGACGAGCGTCACATCACCACAAAAGACGTTTATGACCTGGCAAAAGTTGTGAAAACGGAATTTAACATTGAAGGTTATCCCGACGAGCGCTACATGAAATTGATTGCTGATGTGCGTCCTGCCCAAGCTACTTTGGTTCCAGATCCACCACATGTGTTGACCTCCAATGCCGGTTGGGATACCAAAAAACACTTGATTGAATTGCAAGAAATCATCGCGAAAATCAAAGCTTTGGGGGTGCGCACCTCAATTTTTGTGGACACAAATTTGGAGAACATCAAGTATGCCGCTGAAACAGGTGTGGATAGAATTGAGTTCTTCACCGGACCATATGCTGATGAATTCCACGAAAACAAAGAAGCTGCCATCGCGCCATACATAAGTGCTGCCAATTTAGCGAATGAATTGGGCTTAGGCATCAACGCTGGCCATGACTTAAACACAGAAAATCTTTCTTACTTCAAACAAAATATTCCGAATTTATTGGAGGTGTCCATTGGTCATGCGCTGATCTCTGATGCCTTGTATTGGGGTTTGGAGAATACGGTGCAGATGTATAAGTGGAGGTTGGCGGCTGGCAACTAGCTGCTGGCTTTTGGCTTTTGGCGATTGGTTATTAGCTGTTGTCTTTTAGCCTTAGATTACAAGTTTGTGGTATGCTATGCCACGGAGTTTCACTTAGGATTCACAGAGGAAACACAGAGAAAAATTTTCGATCTCACCTAAAAATTAACTCAATAAGGCTTAAAAAGGCTCACTAAGTTTCACAACGGAAACACAAGGTTTCACAACGAATAAACTTCGTGAAACTTGGTGCCTACTTGGTGAAACTTCGTGACCTCTCACCCGCGGAGCGAGGACAAGCATGAGCGTAGCGAATAAAGTTTCACAACGGAAACACAAGGTTACACAACAAATAAACTTCGTGAAACTTGGTGCCTACTTCGTGAAACTTGGTGACCCAAAGTTATGAGCGTAGCGAATCCTCCTCTTTCTACTCCTCCGTAAACAACTCCCTAAAAAACTCAATCGTAATCGGTAAACCTTTATTGAAACTGAATTGTGGGTCATAACCCAATAGGTTTTTCGCCTTGCTGATATCGGCCAAAGAATTGCGAATATCACCTGGTCGGGCATCGCGGTAGGTAGGTTTGTGGTCGGAATTCAACAGTTCGCAAATGGCATTGTACAAATGATTCACCGAATAATTTTCGCCATAGGCCACATTATACACCTCACCAAAAGCCGCTTGATTATCAGTCGTTAACGCACGAATATTGGCTTGAACTGCATTGTCCACGTAGGTAAAATCACGGGTTTGTTCGCCATCGCCATCGATGTAAACAGGTTCGCGATTCAAAATGGCTTTCACAAAAAGTGGCATCACCGCAGCGTATTGTCCGTAGGGGTCTTGGCGCGCTCCAAACACATTAAAATAACGCAAACCAACTACCTCCATGCCATACAAATCGTTGAATACTTTACCGTAAAGTTCGTTTGTTTTCTTAGATACAGCATAGGGTGAGAGCGGCATTCCCACTTTATCCTCCACCTTGGGCAAGCTCATTTCATCACCATAAACAGAAGAAGAAGACGCAAAAACAAAACGCTTGACACCCGCTTCTTTAGCCGCAAAAATCATGTTCAAAAAGCCGTTTACGTTGGAATCATTGGTGTTCAAAGGCGTTTTAATGGAACGCGGAACAGAGCCCACTGCTGCTTGGTGACAAACTTTGTCGATGCCCATACAAGCCCTCACGCAAGTATCATAATCTGTGATGTCGCCTTCGATGAACTCATAATTAGCATGGTGCTGAAAAATCTCAACATTCGACATTTTGCCATTCGACAAATTATCCAAAACACGAACAAATTTAGCGCCGTTGTTCAACAGATATTCAACAATATGAGAGCCGATAAAACCAGCTGCTCCGGTCACCAAAAAGGATTGATTTTGTACGTTCATGTCTTGCGAATCAAATTGCGGAAGTTTCAAAGCGCACAAAGATAATAAGTTTGACAATCTTTTATTCCTACTTTTGGCCTCGAAACACGATATGTCAACAACGCGTCAAACAGTACGGGAATTTTTTAATGCGCTTTCGGAGAGCTACAAGGAAAGGTATTCTCAAAAGTTGCCCTTCCATTATTATTTCTTTACCGAAAGATTGGAAAAATCGCTGGATGAAATAAACATTCAAAATACTGATATACTGGATGTTGGCGCTGGAACGGGTCCTTTGTACGACGCACTGAAATCACAAAAGAAAGACTTCAATTATTTTGCCAACGACATTGCCGAACACATGTTGGAGCGGAGTCAAATTCCTGTAGAACAAAGATTTGTTGGGAGTGTGACCGATGTCGATTTTCCTGAAAAGAAATTCGACTTGGTTTTTATGCTGGGCGTGAGCACTTATCTATCGCGAGATGAATTCAAGGAGCATTTGGCGCAATTTCAAAAGCAAGTAGCCCCAGACGGACGCTTGATTATCTCTTTCACCAATAAGAAAAGTTTGGATGGATTGCTGCGCTGGATGTGGAAACCTTTGGCGCGCTTGTTTTCACGAAAAAAGCACGTGCTCACTTCAACATTGAAAATTGAAAAATACAGTTTTGCTGAAGTTGAACAGCTATTGAGCGAATATGGATTTCAAGTAGAAAAATTGGATTATTTGAATCACACAGTTTTCCCTTTCAACTTGGTTTTTCCGCGCTTTGCCGTGTGGCTATCGAAGCCCTTGGGGAAAATAAAAAATCCAAGCGTGTTGTCTTGGATGAGCAGTGATTTTTTGGTGAGGGGGAGGAAGGGGTAGGAATGTGATTTTTTGTCTTCGATAAAGGATGGAACGCAGATGGCGCTGATTAAGCGGGTGTTCACTGGTCTTCGAACACGGGGGTTTGTCTTCGACAATATATTGGAACGCAGATGACGCTGATTGAGCGGGTTTGCACTGATTTTCGAATGCGAGGGTTTGTCTTCGACAAAGGATGGAACGCAGATGGCGCTGATTAAGCAGATTTTCACTGATTTTTGGAACGCTGTGGGTTTGTCTTTGACAAAAGGTTGGAACGCAGATGGCGCTGATTTAGCTGATTTGCACTGATTTTGATCCGCGTGAATCTGCGGAATCTGCGTTATCAGCGTTCTATTCCACCATCCACGTGAATCTGCCGAATCTGCGTCATCAGCGTTCTATTTTTGCCATCCGCGTAAATCTGCCAAATCTGCCAAATCAGCGTTCTATTCCCGAACAAACAATCCTAAAAAATCTTCACGGACCGCTTGGGTCGAATAGTGTTTCAATATAGTTTCTCTCCCCTTTTCACCAATGGATTTTCTCAATTCAAAATCCTGAATCAGGGCATCAAAGTTTTTCAACCAATCTTCTTCTGAATCGCAGAGAAAACCGTTTTGCCCCTGTTCGATGATGGTCTTGTTCACACCCACATTCGACATCATATTCGGAATGCCCATTGACATATACACCAAGCCTTTGAGGCCACATTTGCCTTCGCTCCACTTGTCGTTGGGCAAGGGCATGAT
>DIUF01000104.1:0-13775 GCA_002422285.1 Flavobacteriales bacterium UBA6165
GCCCCTCTGGTTTCGTAAACATATTTTGCATCTTCCGACATTTCCTCTGTTAGTTCTTTTTCTATGCGCAATACTGAATCAACGCACATGTGCGACGCATAAACTACATCCCAAGCGTAATCAATAACATTTTTAACATATGTTGCCTTTCCTACAAAATAATCGTAGTTTTCTGAAAATAATTCTGGCAATCTCGACTCCCAAAGTCCATGAATGCCATATTGGTTGCTAAGCTGACCATTGTAGTTTTTTGTGGTGTGCAAAGGCACATGAGCATCTCCCACGTAATGACCCAAATCAGCGGAGTATTTCAAAATTAAATCCACATTTTGGGTTTTGAAAGCATATGTGAGTTTATTGACCATAACCTCGATGTACCATGGCACAATACCATAGGCTTGTAGTGTGTCTTCTGTAAATTTTTCTACAGCCTTGAACCATGGTCTGGGCACCAATTCAAAAGGACTCACGTTTTCAATTGCATAATGGTCTATGTCGATATAATGACGAGGAGCTTCTCCATCGACAGCATATCGTCGTTTGTCGGGGTCAACAGCATGTTCGGTAACATATTCAATATGATATTTATAAAAGCCGAGCATTTCGGGCGGCAAGGTGAAGACGGCCATTCTGTTGATGCGCTTGTGTCCAAAAAATCCCCAGGCATTTGCACAAGAATGATTGTTCTGGTTCGAAGCAACATGATTACTTTTTGTGGAGGACCCCAGCAATAATAAAACGACTATCAGACTACTGCTGATTGCGAATGTCAACCAATTTATTTTCATTGAGTACAGGTATTGCTTTAGATGTATTCGGAGTTAAACAATATTTAATATCCTCATTCAAATTCAGATTGCGCAATCTGCGACGGTGAGAACTTGATTTCAGATACCCAAAGTAATTATCTTTTGCTGACAAATACAAGTATTTTGCTGCAATTGATGAATCTTCATCTGACACAAATTTTCCAGTATTAATCAAATATTCTGAAATAGCGCCAGCACAAATGGTGTCTTCTAGGTTGAATTTGTTTTGCCAACCCGAACATAAACAGAGCGTATTTTTGTTCTGTTTCTCAAGCCAATGGCAGAGTGCATCAAGATTTAATAAAGATCCAATAACCACTGTATCGGCATCTTTAGCCAAGTGTATTGCTTTTGTTCCATTAGTAGTTGTTAATACAACATCTTTTCCCTTAATATCTTCTTTCATGAAGCTGAAAGGGGAGTTCCCAAAATCAAATCCCTCAACAATTTTTCCTTGACGTTCGGCACCTACGAGGTAGCCCTTTTTCTGGTATTCTCGCGCAATGTCAATACTATCCACAGGTATGATAGAACGCACACCATAATCAAAGGCGGTACAAATGGCCGATGTGGCGCGCAATACATCAATTACAACGATAATTTCGTAGTCGTCTTTGTGAAGTTCGTATAAAAAAGGTGAAAAACAAACTTCAATGTGTTTTCTTTCTTCCAAGATTTTCGTGTTTTTAGGCAAAAGTATATAAACTTTAGCAAAAGCAGATTGATTAAATGACCTATCTCATGCTATTCACTAAGTGCATAAATTCTTGCCTTGTATTTTCGTTGCTGAGAAAGACGCCCGTAAAAGCACTACTGGTTGTACTCGAGTTTTGTTTTTGCACACCACGCATTTGCATACACATGTGGTTACATTCAAGAACAACAGCTACTCCTAAAGGATTGAGCGTTTCTTGAATACAGTCTCGGATTTCCAAAGTCAGTCGTTCTTGTACTTGCAAACGACGGGCAAAGGCATCAACAACTCTTGGGATTTTAGACAGTCCTACGATTTTACCGTTTGGAATGTAAGCGATGTGTGCTTTGCCAAAGAAAGGTAACATATGATGTTCGCAAAGCGAGTATAGCTCAATGTCTTTCACTAAGACCATTTCAGAGTATTCTTCGTTGAAAAGAGCTGATTCCAAAATATCTCTTGGATTTAAATCGTAACCGTGAGTGAGGAATTGCATTGCTTTTGCCGCGCGCTCAGGTGTTTTGAGAAGGCCCTCTCTATTCGGGTTTTCACCACATTGTGTTATGACTTCGGTAAAAGCCACGCGCATTTTATCAATGGATACCTCTTCGTAATGTTCTGTTTTTGTGTATTTTGGCATGGTAGTATGAACGATGGAAAGTTAAAATGGTTCGTGACCACCGTAATAGTCTACGAAGTTGTTTTCTGTTTCAAGGATTCTAATTCGACAAAGTATTCCTCCATGAGCATTCAAATGCGATTCAAGTTGGTCCCAAATCACAATGGCTAAATTTTCAGTGGAAGGCAAAATACCCTCGAGAAATGGAACGTCCAAATTAAGGTTTTTATGGTCTAAAGGCTCAATGACAAATTCTTTGATAATGTCGCTCATAAGTTTTAAATCCATGATGAAGCCTGTTTCTGGATGTGGTACACCTTTAACAGTTACAATAATTTCGTAATTGTGTCCATGCCAATTTGCATTTGCACATTTTCCGAATACTTCAACGTTCTTTTCTGGAGACCATTTATTGTTGTATAATTTATGGGCGGCATTGAAGCGCTCGCGTCTTTCGATATATACTGTTTTCATTAATGCAATTTGGATGCAAATTTAGTGCTTCTTCAACAATTCTAATGAAGAATAGTTCCCTTTTCATGAGATTTAGGATGTAATCTTAACAAAAAGCCATTCTTTTTCTCCGTTCATGGAAAAGTGTAGGAGATGTCAATGAGTTTTACATTATTTTTGTAAACAAATATTTTCTATGCACTCTGGCAAATTTTTAACTGCGCTATTCCTACTATTTTCATTCTACGTACAGTCGCAATCTGATGTGTTTTCCCCACTCAAGGCAGTAGGGGAGATACCAGCTGATTTCACAACCTTTACAATAGAAAAGATTGAAGAGCGTCAACACAATCACGAAGAAGAGTTCTCGCTCTTATCGAGACGCAATCAAAAACTTTTTCTTAGAGCCGTGCATCAAGGCATTGATGAGATTTTGCGCTCGGGTACTGTACTATTTGGTGACCCAGTAACTGATTATATTAATGTTTTGGGTAGAAAAATCATCGGGGATGATGAGTCATTGAAGAATATCCGTTTTTACACATTGAAAACCAATGTTGTAAATGCATTTTCAACCAATCAAGGAATCATTTTCGTTTCTCAAGGATTGGTAGCACAGGTAAAAAATGAAGCGCAATTGGCTTTTGTTTTGGCTCATGAAATTGGACATTATATAGAGAAGCACGTGATTATTGGTTTTCGTGAGAATATTGAACTGATGAATTCACCACGCAGCATTTCTGAAAAAATAAAGCGTTACAGTATTTACAGCAAAGACAAAGAATATGAAGCTGATCGGATAGGGATACAGCTATACAACAAAGCTGGTTACAACTTAAACGATTTGTTTACGGTATTTGATTTATTGACTTTTGCTTATTTGCCTTTCGACCTAAAAGAATTGCCAAAAAATTATTTCAATACAGATAAACTTTATCTACCAAATTCTTTTTTTAAGAAAGACTTGCCCAAAGTAAATGCAGAGGAAGAATATGATGATTCTAGAAGCACGCACCCGAACATCAAGTCGCGTAGAGACCAACTTCATGGTGAAGTAAAAAAATATAGCGAATGGGATACTTTAAGTCTGCTTACTTCTGATGAGCAGTTTAAACATGCCAGAGCTTTATCGCGTTTCGAGCAAATACGCAACAACTTGTATGAGTTTGATTACATCGGGGCGATGTATAATTTGTTTTTGTTGGAGGATGAATTATCAGATAACATTCATTTCATTCGTTATAAAGCGCAGGCCTGGTTGGGTTTGTTGAGCTTTAAGATTAGCGGGAGTTTTTCAAATATAGCGGTGAGCTTAAATTGGATTCAAGGAGAGCAGCACCAGATGCACCATGTCATACGCGCCTTGAACAGACGTCAGTTGGCAACGTTGGCAATTCGAAATTTATATGATATCAAAAAGGCTTATCCTGATGATGAGCATATTGATGCTGTGTATAAAACAGCTTTCAGAATTCTTGCGCAAGACGAACGTTTTAGACTGAAAGATTTTCATGATATTTCATACTACGAGGCCTTAGAACGTTTTGGTGAAAATGTGAAAAATGAAAACAACCCGGATGCGGAGCCGAATAAAATGGATCAGGTTAAATTAGCCCAAGAACGCCAGCGCTACGGGATGAGTGTTGAAGGAAAAATTGCCGATGAAGATTTTTACAAGTTTGCTTTGTCCGATGTGGTTCAGGACAGGGATTTTGTTCGTCTTTATGAAAAAGCGGTACGTGAGCGTAAGGAAGAAAATGATCGAAAAGATGCGAGGGCAGAACTTGGTAAAAAAGAACGCAAAAAATTGAGAAAAGGCGAGGAGGCGGATTTATTGCGCTCAGGTGTAAAGAACTTAATTCTACTAGAGCCAAGAGGATTTGCGATTAGCAAAATGGAGTATGATGTTATCAGGGCGGAACAACTTGAACTGCGTTTGAAAGATGCGTTTGAAAGCTTAGAAGTCGATTTCATGACTGTTCACAAAATAGGCTCCAAGGAATTGAAGGGTGCAACAGCCGATGCCTATAACGAAAAAGGTGTTTTGATGCGTACTCTGATGCAGCTTACTGAATATGAAGATCAAGTGTTGTTCCCAGTAGATTATGAGGCTGTTCAAGCTCTTCGGAAAAAGTATAAAACAGACAAAGTTGCATTCATTATTTTGGAGAATTACCGCAGACCCATGTTGCTCAACACGGCCGTTTTTGCTACTTTGTCAACGATTCCTCATTTTTCTGTGGCTGCCTACAGGTTCATGAATGAAATTAGTTTCACGATTATTCTTTTCGACTTGAAGAATTATAAAATTGAGGGTATTGCAGGATATGAACTGAGTGGAAACGCCACCAAAACAACGATTGAGGCCTTGGTTTATGATATGCTCAAAACCATCAGCATGCCGAAATCCAATCCAAACAACTGATTATGAATAGGACTTTTATTTTTGCGCTTTTCGCGCTTCTACCGTTTGCTGTTTTTTCGCAGGATTTTGGATATTTCGGTAAGAAAAATTTACTTGGTGTGCACGGCACATGGTTTTTTAGAGCCATGCCGCAATACTTCCATGCTGAAAAGATGTATCGTTTTGATGAGGGTAGCAACGCACTGAAAAATAATACTTTTAGAAATCATATTTGGCATTCTGGTGTTTCTTATCGAAGAATATTAAACAAATCTCATGCTATTGGTATACAAGCTGAACTGTATTCACGCAATATAGGCGACCCCATTCATGATAAGTCTGATAAACTGAATTATCGAGCAGATTGGGCAATACAAGGCCTTCCTCTCGATGCTATTTACGCTTGGAGTAATGAAATTGATAAAGCCGTACAAATGTGGGATTTGAATTTGACCCCAACTTCAATAAGTGTTATCGATGTTAAATTGATTTGGTCGCGATCCCGTACAATTTCTGTTTTGCCATTGGGATTAACAAGCACTTGGGGCTTGGGATATCAGCAGTTTTCTGTGAATCACGCTAAAAATGTTTATGCTAGTGCCATCACTTATGATTATATGACCAATGAAACGTTGTCAAATAGGGAAACATTTAAACTGAATCTAGCTCCTGATGGATTGGTCAATAATTATTGGGGACTTGGTTGGATGTGGGATTTGAGTTTGAATTATGCACTAAACAAAAGTTGGCTGCTATCATTTGGTTCCGACATCAGAGGAACATTTTTGGTTCAATCCTCCAAGAAAAATTCCAATATGTCAATGGCTTTTCCTGATGCGCAGAATGGTTTACCAGTGCTTGAAGGCATGATTCATGGTCGGACCATGAATCGTGAGATTAGAAAAGAAATGATCATTCAAAACACCTTTAGGCTAGGCTTGATTTTTGCATTTTAAATAAAAGTAATCAAGCTTCTGGTGCCAAACGCAATACTATTCCATCAATTTCATCACTCAGATGAATCTGACAGCCCAATCGTGAGTTGTTTTTAACATGAAACGCTTGATCAAGCATGTCGAGCTCTGCGTCGCTTTGTTCTGGCAGACTAGTATCGCTTTCTAAGTAGCATTGACATGTTGCACACATAGCCATTCCCCCACAAGCGCCTTCAACCGGTAACTCATAGGCTTTACAGAGCTCCATAATATTCATATTCATATCCGTTGGCCCTTCTAAATCATGACTGATGCCATAGCGATCGATAATTGTAACTTTGATTGTGTTTTCCATTTCGTTGATTTGAGCTTGCAAATTTCATAAAATTCTTATATCTATTATTGACAAATGTCAAAATGAAAAAACCATTCGCTAAAAGACGAATGGTTTTATATATTGACGCTCCTTGCTATCCTTACTCTTAAAGCTCGGGAAACAATTCGCGCTAGGAAAAAACAAGTTAACGCAGAACGTTTACAAAGCCTTGAAACTCGTAAACATTATCATCATAAGGATTTTTAGTACGGATTTTCCAAATATATGTTCCGTCTGGTACCAGTTGACCATTGTAAGTACCATCCCATGGCACATCAATATTGTTCGACTCCCAAACAATTTCACCCCATCTATTGAATATGAGAAGGTTAAATTGATAAATATCAATTCCTTGCATATACACTTGCCAAGTTTGGTTGAATTTGTCACCATCCGGAGTAAAGGTGTTGGGTGCAAAAATCAGAACATCGCTAATCACTGGTACAAGCAGACTTAATGAATCTATACAGCCAAACTCATTGGATACAATTAAGCTCACCAAATAATCACCAATATCTCCGAAAGGAAAAGTTACAGATGGATTTTGTTGGGTAGACATTCCTGGGTCTCCAGCTTGGAAATTCCAGAGCCAATCTGTAACATCAGGAGAGGACATGTCTATCATATTCGCAACTGGATTAAACATTACGGGTTGGCTGGGGTACCATGAGAAATTCGCTTGAGGATAATCACCAATCTGAATATAATTTTGAAATGAAGCTGAATAAACACACCCATTAATTGTGGTTACAGTCATTTGCGGAGTGAAACTTCCTGCGTATGTATAGGTATGCGAGAACGGTTGTGTTGGACCCACATTTAAAGAACTACCATCGCCGAATTGAAAGTAAATATTTGCAATCAAGTTGGATTCAGTTGTATTTTGAAAGTTTATGGTTGTTGGGTTACATCCACGTGTGGTGTCTGAAATAAAAGCTGGAATAATATCCGCTGGCCATGTCACCGAAGTGCAAAGCGTGTCTGTTGGAGAACCACATTGTTCACTTAAGACCACACAATATTCTGTGAAATAAGTATTTGGAGTGACAACTACATTTTGCCCTTGCACCACCTGAACTCCATTGGCAAACCAACTATACGTGTAAGGTGTGCTACCTCCGATACCTTGAGCTGATAAATTTGCTGTTGTTCCTAAACAAATTTCCTGCGGGTCAGAGATACTCGTTAATTGAAGTGCTGGTGGTTCATTTAGGGTAAAAGATAATTGAGCCGTACAACCATTGGCATCCGTTATCAAAACATCATGATTTCCAACAAATAAGTCATTTGCCACATTCGATGTTGAATTGCTACCGCTCCAAAAAAACTGAAAAGGTGCGGTTCCATTAATGATACCAACTGTTGCAGTACCGTTATTTGATGCATGACATGTCACATCTGTCTGATTTACGATAGAGGGTTGCATTGGATTGTCAACCTCAACAGTTACTGTTGCAGTCACCGTACAGTTCTGACTAGAGGTAATCACACAAGAATAAGTGCCAGCAGAAAGCCCAACTGCTGTTTGGGTTGTTTGTTGCAGGGGGTCATTCCATTGATAGTTTAAAGTGCCAACTTCTGGAACCATTTGCGCTGTGGCTGTTCCGTTAGCTGAACCAACACATGATTCAAAAGTAAAGGATGCTGAAGCCGTTGGTTGATCATTTAAAACGTTTATATCATAGGTAACAAGACATCCAATGGCATCAGATACAGTAACGGAATGAGTTCCGGTTCCAAGATTAGTTGCCGTTTGTGTATTTTGACCTGAAGGAGCCCAACTGTAAGAGAATGGGGGATTGGACCCAGTAACATTATTGATTGATGCCGTACCAATACCAGCAGAACAAAAATCCGGTGTTGTTGATGTTCCACCATTTATTTCTGACATTGTGACCCAAGTGGTATCAGACAATGACCCGACTGATAATCCACAAGATGATCCTGCAAGAAAATAACCAACTGTTCCTGAAGATGGGTTATTAATATTCAAGATACCATTGTTGTAAGTCCAAGTTGTAGCATTTGCAGTATTTGCCCAAATTGTATTACTGCCTGTTCCGTTTACCAAAACAAATGGAATTTCTGATTGTGTGTAGGCTAAAGTATTATTTGGCTCAGTAGGTACAAATTGGCGACCATCATTAAATGCCGTCCATTGTGAAACATTTCTTCCTGGTGTAATCGTTGCAGATGTGCCACCGGGGCTTTGAATACCTTGGATAGCCAAACCACCATTCCAGTTGCCACAAACTGGTTTTGAGCCGAGATGAATTTCAACAATATTAGAAGTTTCGTACAGAATAATCGCCATGTGATGACAAACATTTTGATTACAAGAGAAAGCACCTAATTCTCTAAACAAAATGACACACATTCTATTGGGCGCAGTGCCAATAGTTTGATGTTGAATATTGCCAACGTTACCAGGCGCACTTGGGTTAATGTCGGCATAAGCAGCCATAATTGAATTGTGTGCAGAAGGAAATCCCGCATTTGGTAAGGGCGCAACGCCACCCAACGCCCAAGGGCATCCACCACCAGCTTGAGCAATATTGAAAGAAATCAGACCATTAGATCCTATTATAAATTGTGTATGATTATTTCCATAAAAATTGAATGTGAAACCTATATTTCTTACTCCAGACCACTGATCGTCCCAGAGTTGAGGAATTACTTCCGGATTATCTAATTGAATCGCTCCAGCTTGCCCACTTCCTGGTGTACAATTTTCAATTTGTACGGTTTGACCGGTGCAAATTGAAATATCATCTCCCAAACAAATTTGCATTTGCTGCGCATTTGTAAAGAAAGCGGCTGTAAAACCGAAAAATAAATTAGCCGATATTTTTAGATATTTTAACGTTGACATGTTGCAAAAATACATCAATCTTTTGAATTTATTAGGAAAACGTTAAAAGCATCTTATCGTTGCCTTACTATATTTGTGCGCAACTAAAAACAAATTTCATTCGTTAGTTGTTTTAAAAATGTAAGATAATTATGAAAAAAATAGCAGCAATATTCTCCTTTTTTATGTTTTATATGTCTTATTCTCAGTTAGATAGTGATAATAAGCATGTAGAGTCAACGTTCAATACTACGAGGATCATCAATGGTCATTCCAACGAAACACTAGGAAAAGGTGTTTTGGAATTCAGGGTGGAACATAAATTTGGAGATTTTGCTGGTGAAAATGGCGGTTCTACAACTTTTTTTGGCTTGGATAATGCCGCCGATATTCGCGTAGCTTTCGAATATGGAATCACTGATAGAATTATGGTAGGTCTTGGAAGAAGTAAGGGCTTTGGACCATACCGTGGCTTATTAGATGGCTTTGTTAAAGCTCAGATTTTAACGCAAACAACAGACAATAAAATACCCCTTTCTTTGAGCGCATTGCTTTCGTCAACTATGGTTTATACTAGAGCTGTAAACGACCCAACATTGGTTGCTAGTTATCCTGATTTTTCTCATAGGCTTGCTTATGCCTCACAATTGATATTGTCGAGAAAATTTGGCGAAAGAGGAGCACTCGCTGTAATGCCAACATATACCCATCGCAATTATGTGGCATTTAATGATCAAAACGGATTGTTTTCTTTGGGCGTTGGCGGTCGAATTGCCTTCATGAAGAAATTCGGTTTTGTAGCGGAGTATTATCACAATTTTGATCAAGAAAACCTGCGTCAGGATTTCAATAATAGCCTTGCTTTTGCATTTGAATGGGTAACCTTCGGCCACGTATTCAGCATTTATGTAGCCAATGCTGGTGGATTTGGCGAGCAACAATTTATCCCATACACAACTGGAAAATGGTCAGATGGCCAATATAGAATAGGCTTTGCAATTACACGAAAATTTGAGTTTTAATATGAACAAAAGAAACATTTACATCGTTGCCGCCATATCAATTTTGGCTTTTTCTTGCAAAAAGGACAAGGCTTTTGAGCCGGTATGTACAGATGAAATTAGTTTTTCTCAAGATGTGCAACCAATCATTATGAACTCATGTGCTACAACAGGCTGCCATTCAGGTCCTAATGCGTCAAACAACATGAACTTTACGTCGCACGAAAATGTTTTTGAACATCGCGTATTAATTGGGAAAAGCGTTAGGGGAGAATCTGGTGTAACACAGATGCCCATTGGCCCGGCTTTAAGTGCGGATCAAATCAACAAAATAAGTTGTTGGATAGAGCAAGGGGCATTGAATAATTAGTAACTACTTACAAAAACAAATATGAAGAATCGAAAACAAATCTTATCTATCGCTTTGCCATTAATAGCTGGCATTTCATTGGTTTCTATGAATCTTGAACCTCAAGGGATTTATCAGTCGTTTAATTCAGCACGCTTCCACAAGATGAATACGGCTGGAGCATCAGCTGGAAATACGGGCGCACCTGGAGAAAATAATTGTACTGCTTGTCATTCAGGTACAACTGCCAGTGGAGAGGGGTTCAATATTTTAGAATGGGCAGATGGCATTAATTCTTACACGCCTGGTGAAACATATACCATTCAATTGGGTATGAATGATGCCTCCAACAAAAATGGTTTTCAATTGGTAGCACTCACTTCATCAGGAAATGTACAAGCTGGAACAATGGTTATTACAGATGAGCTGAGAACGCAATTGCTTAATGGAAACGCCGGAAAACAATATGTTAGTCACAGAACAGCAGGAACATCGGTTTCACAATGGTCTTTCAATTGGACTGCTCCAGCCACTAATGTTGGTAATGTGATTTTTTATGTTTCAACCAATAAGTCGAATAGTAATGGTCAGCCTTCTGGCGATTTAATTCGTTTGTCTCAACATACTTTTGCAGGTCCAGAGTCAGGGGTTTCTTTAACAGCATACGAAATGATTCAGGCTTCATTAAGAATTGGCTTCGATAAGGAAACTTCTAATATTTCTATTTTGTTTTCTACAGATGAGTCTGAGCCTTTGCATGTAAATATCATGAATGCGCAAGGACAAAGTGTTCAGTCACATTCTTTGGGTATGTCTTATCCTGGTGAAAACAATAAAGAAGTGCGTTTGAAACAGCAATTGAGCGCTGGAATTTACTTCGTTAATTTCTTCGTGGGCAATAAAGCTTATAGCGAAAAAATATTGGTGGATTAAAACCAAAACAGATTTTATAAAAGAGGCTGCTCATACATTGGGTAGCCTCTTTTGCATTCAAAAAGATAAATTCTACACTAATTTTCATAACCTTAGTTTTATATTTTGTTCATATTCAAAATATTAGCGGTTTATGATTATCGTCAGTCTGGAATCATTTGATTTTTTTTCCCGATTTTCTTGCCAGCGTTCAAAGTATTACTACTTTTGCGGCGGAGAAATGGCAGAGCGGTCGAATGCGGCGGTCTTGAAAACCGTTGTACCGAAAGGTACCGGGGGTTCGAATCCCTCTTTCTCCGCAAGAAAAATCTCTCGAGTTTACTCGAGAGATTTTTTGTTTTCAGACGTGTCGAAAACCCTAAGTTTTCGTAAGCGAATGAAAATAAAAAATCTCAGCTTGCGACTGAGCAAGCTAGGAGATTTAACTTGCAAGGTCTCCCCCCAATGGGATCACGTGAGTAATCCCCAAATCTTAAAAATGAAAATAAAAAATCTCAGCTTGCGACTGAGCAAGCTAGGAGATTTAACTTGCAAGGCGAAGCACAAATGCCCATTATCTCATTCCAAAATGTTTAATACAAAGGTGTTATGCACTTAACGTAGTGGAAAATGGAAATGTATAATTTCGAACTTCAATTGATTCAATAATCAAGATGACAGAAATATTACTTTCGATTGTTGCGGGCTTGGTTTTGTTCTTGTTTGCGGTGGTGAATTTGTCGGAAACTATAAAATCTGCTTTAGGAGCGAAAGCAAAACTGTGGATACAAAAATATACGTCCCATATTTTTAGCAGTTTGTTCGTCGGCACAGTTGCAACTGCGATATTGGGATCTTCATCTGCTGTTATCATAATAACCATTGTTTTCGTCAATTCACAGATTTTGACTTTTAGGCAAGCGATAGGAATTGTGCTCGGAGCCAATATCGGAACCACAGTGAGTAGCCAAATTATTGCGATGGATATTGGAATGTATTCGCCAATTTTTTTACTTATTGGATTCATTCTCCTATTTGTTGCCAAAACAGAGAAAATAGGTAATATAGGAAAGACGATTTTATATTTTGGTGTGCTTTTCTTCGGACTATTCACCATGGAAAATGCCGTTGAACCTCTCAAGGATGAGGCGTTTTTTACTGAATGGATGAAAAAAACCGACAATCCAATAATAGGAGCACTTGTTGGCGCATTCGTAACTTTGATTATTCAATCTTCTTCCGCAACTGTAGGCATGGCAATTATTTTGTCGAAAAAAGGTTTGCTGAGTTTAACTGGAGGTATCGCAGTTATGCTTGGAGCAGAATTGGGTACTTGTAGTGATACTTTATTAGCGACAATAAAAGGGAGCAGGCAAGCCTTAAAAACGGGTTTGTTTCATCTTATTTTTAATCCATTATCTATTTTATTGGGTCTCATATTTTTTTATCCTTTCGTTGATTTGGTGAAAACGGTGAGTGCGGGAGCGTCTATTGAAAGAACTGTTGCCAATGCGCACATGATTTTCAATATTTTAGGTGTTGTTATTTTTATTTGGACTATTCCATTCTTTGAAAGAATATTAAATTCAGTCCTGCCTGATAAAACGGAAGATGTTTCGGCGAGCATATCGTAAGTTGAATCCAAGCCATTTCGAAATAACCTGGAGTTCAATTAATTTTTCAAGGCACATATTAAGTTTTATTTCTTTATTTTCGTGAAGTAAATACGAATTCATTAAAACGCTGCACATGAAGGCCTTATTTTTATTTTTCGGCATGTTGTTTTGCACCATAGCAATTGCTGAATTCAAACCGCCCTCCGACAAAAAAATGGATGCTTTGCTCAAAAAAGCACAGGAAATCAAAGTCCTTAAACCGGATAGCGCACTGATTTACGCGCAAGAAGTGGTGGCTTGGGCTAAGAAGAAAAACGAAGTGCATACACTCATTCATAGCACTTTGGTGGTGGCCGACATCTATTATTACAAAAATGAGCGCGAAAAAGGCTTCGAAAATCTCACAATTGCGCTTGACCTTTGCGATAAGCATAAAATGGAATTTGAGAAAATTGAGATTTATTATTCCATGGGTCTGCATTATTCTAGAAACGCCAAAAGACCTGATGGTTCTTTTGATGAAGAAAAGGCTTATAAAGCTTTGGAATACCACAAAAAGGCAATCGATTTGGCCAAGAAATATAAAGATGGTTTTTTGATATCTAAGGGCTACAATTTATCTGGCGTGATATACATGCGTTTAGGCCAAAGTGAAAAAGCACTCGAATATTATGAGATTTCTGAAAAATATTCTCGTGAATCAAACGACTCTATTGGCTTGGGCTATACTTTGGATTATGCTGGAACCTTACTTTC
>DIUF01000104.1:13828-22851 GCA_002422285.1 Flavobacteriales bacterium UBA6165
TTAGCACAACATACCGCGGGGCTTTTGTCTGATTTGTATCAAAAACAAAATCGCTTTGATTTGGCTTTGGATTTGAAGAATCGCGAAATGGCTTTGAAAGATTCGCTGTATAATGTCAACCGGGCCACAATACAGGAGGAAATGGATGCGCGCTATGAAGCTGAGCTTCGCGAAAGACAATTGGTTGAACAAGAATTGGAGATAACAAAACGCAATAATCTATTGTATATTTCTTTGGCTTTGTTTGCCTTGGCTTTAATTTCGTTTTTCGGAATTTATCGTCGTCAACGTTTGAAGCAAGAATTGCTTAACAAAGAAATGATTCTCAAAGAACAGCGGGCCCAGCAGGAAATGCAAGAAAAGATTCAGTCGGAGCGCTTGCGACTTTCTCGGGACTTACATGATAGTTTGGGTGCTGAATTGACCTTGATTTCCTCCAAAGCCGATAGTGAAGCTTATGTGCGTGATGATGCCAGTAAAGGCAGTTTTGAACAAATTGGTGAAATCAGTCGGAATGCATCTAATATTTTGAGAGATACCATTTGGGCCATCCGCAAAGACACCTTGGATGTGGAGGAGTTTGTTGGGAAATTGATGCAATTTATTCACAGAAGACAAGGCAGTTTAAATATTCAGTTTGTGAATCAAATCAAGGAAGAAGTTCAATTAACACCGAGTCAAAGTTTGAATTTGTTCCGGGTTTGCCAAGAATGTATTCACAACACAATCAAACATGCAAAAGCGCATGTGATGAAGATTGAAATGCGCACCAACAAAGGGCAAATTGAAATTGATTTGGCTGATGACGGCGTGGGTATGGGCGATAAATATTTGGATGGATATGGACTCAACAATATGCGTGAGCGAATTTCTGAAATAGGGGGCACAATAGTTTTTGAATCTCAATCGAGTAAAGGAACACGTGTTTCGGTTACAGTTCCCAAAGAAATATAAGATGAAATGCGTATTGCCAGCCTCAACAGTAAGGCATACTTTTGTAAATAATAAAATCCAGCACTTATGATTCGAGTAGCATTAGCAGAAGATATTCCAGCATTGGCCTCGGCCATGAAAGCTAAATTGGCTTTGAATCGAAATATCAATTTGAAGTTTATGGTTGAAAATGGTCAACAAATGATCAATCGACTGGAGTTTGACCACAACATTGATGTGATTCTGATGGATATCAAAATGCCCGTAATGGATGGCATTGAGGCTACAAAAATCATAAACTCCCGTTGGCCTCAGATCAAAATTGTGATGTGTACTGTTTTCGACGACGAAGAACACATTTTTCAAGCCATCTTGGCAGGCGCTTCTGGTTATTTGATGAAAGACGAGTCGCCAGCCAATTTGTTTCAAGCCATCGACGAATGTTTGGTTGGGGGTGCGCCCATGTCGCCAGCAATTGCTAAAAAATCATTAGACATGTTGCGTAGAGGAGCCCCTCAAACACAATCATTTGATGCAGAACAATACAATTTGTCCAAAAGAGAAATAGAAATCCTCGAGCAATTAAGTCGAGGATTAACTTACAATCTGATTGCTGATAATTTATTCATCAGTTCAGGAACAGTTCGCAAACACATCGAGAATGTTTACCGAAAACTGCAAGTAAACAACAAGGTAGAAGCCCTAAAAGTGGCAGCGGTTGCTGGATTGATTTAATTTACTTCTTATCCCATGCTTTTAATGCCGCATCGATCTTATCTTTGTAAGCTGGTCGGTTATAGAATTTCGCGCCGTCTTTGAAATTGGCTACTTTTTGAGCCAAAGCAAGAGCTTCTTTAAATTCTCCTTTTCGCGCCATGATTTTCGCTTTTGTCCACATGATGTGTGCTTCACAAAAATCTTTCGTTTGGTATTTATCATCCCAATTTTTCACACCATTAAATAGTTTTTCAGCCTGAGCAATCCATGCTGTTGCCCAATCCAAATTCATGTTGATTTCTTCCAAATATTCAGCACCTTGCAAATAAGGAGCCCACTTGGCATTGTCGGCAGCAGCGACAGATTTACTTTCTACTTCCATTTTCAATTGATTCAAGAAATCGGTTTCAAAAGGGATTTCAATATCCATGAATTCCCAAGACACCGCAATTGCACCATGAATAAAACTATATTGACTGATACTCAATGTCAAATCCTCAGCAATTGCACTACGCTTTTTGGGTAGAATATCACAACGGAGCACATCTTTGCTTTTGTCGTAATTGTATGAACCCCATTGTTCATGGTCTGAATTCAATATCAAAGTCCATTTGGCATGTTGGTTCGGGATTAAGAACATTGCATATTTACCCTTGCTCACTTTTTTGTTATCGATGGTTACATCTGTGCTGAATTCAATTGTTGTTGCTGCATTTGCTCCTATGCGCCATAGCTCGTTGTAAGGAACCAAATCTCCCCAAATTTGACGTCCACGAACCGATGGACTACTCCAATTTAAGTTCACTTGTGTGTATCCAATTTTTTGTCCTACACTTTTTTCAGGGCTGCTTCTCGGAATTAAACCACGGTTGTATTGTGCGAAAGTTAAACTTGGTAGTAGCGCTAAGAGTACGAGTAATTTTTTCATTTTATTTATTTTTTGATTTGCTAAAGTTAATAGATTTCAGTTCATACAACTCGAACCAGAATTGTCTAAGCCTGAACCTTTTTAAAATATTTGGCATCTGCCCAAAACGTACCGAAGGGAATTACTGATGCCAAAAGTGCCAAAAAGGTTGTTTTTCCATTCCAGTTAAAACTGAATTTACCCTGAACAACTGCGAGAATATACAGGATGAATAAAATGCCGTGTAACATGCCGATAACTTTATTGGGTTCAGGCATGTCCATCAAATATTTCATGGGCATGGTGATGAATAAAATGATCAAAAAGCTGGTGCCTTCGATAAAAGCGATAATTCTGAGTCGTCCGATTTCGGTTTTGAGTAAGTTCATATTATACTAGATGTTGTGATTTTTTAATACATGTAAACGTAGCATATTCAACGCTGCCAATACCGACATGTGTATGTTGCGTTCTCTGTTGCCTGGAAAATGAAATAGCTTCGACTCAACACCGTTTGGATGAGCCAGAGCAAGCCAAACTGTTCCAACAGGTTTTTCGGGGGTGCCTCCATCAGGACCAGCAATGCCGCTCGTTGCCAAACAAAAATCTGATTTTAGACGCTCTTTTCCGCCCAAGGCCATGGCTTCTACACATTCTTGACTCACAGCGCCGTGGGTTTCGTAAATTTCTGGTGCCACGCCCGCCAAATGCGTTTTCATAGCATAGCTGTAGGTCAACAAACTGCCTTCATAATATTTGGATGCACCCGGTGTTTTAACAATTTCAGAAGCCAAACTGCCAGAGGTACAACTTTCTGTAGTAGAGAGCGTCATTCCCAGTTTAGACAAATATTTTCCAACAACACCAGACAGCGTTTCGCCTTCACGTCCATAATAATCATCGCCCAAAATATCAACCAACTCCGCGATGTAAGCTTTCACTTTCTCTGTATCTTTTTTGCCGTGGTAGGAGCTTACACGCAGGCGCACAATTCCTGGCGAAGGCAAGTAGGCTAGAGATAAACTATCATTGCGCATGCGATTTTCCCAATCTTCAATTTTATCTGCCAAGAAGGATTCTCCGCGCCCCGTTGTCATCACGCTCTCGTGGTAAATATCTGTGATTTCAAATTCCTCTTGAAGAATAGGAAATATTTGATTTTCTACAAAAGCCTTCATTTCGTAGGGCACACCGGGCAAAGAGAAAATCAAGGTTTTTCCATGTCTGAACAACATCCCGGGCGCAGTTCCATTTTCATTGATTAAAACTTCACAACACTCTGGAACGAGGGCTTGGTCGATATTGATTTGTAACATTGCTCTGCCCGAACGCGCAAAATAAGCGGTATTTTTGGTCAACATTTCTTCGTTCATCACCAAAGGACTGTTGAAGAAATCTGCGAGAGTTTTTTTGGTGATGTCGTCTTTCGTTGGACCCAATCCACCAGTAATGATAATGACATCAGAGCGATCTACTGCCGCGTTAATTTGGTTCAGTATATCGTCGCGCTCATCTGTAATAACGGTTGTTTTGTAAATTCTCACGCCTCTTTCTGCAAAGAAACTACCGAGCCAAGATGCGTTTGTGTTGATGGTTTGCCCAATAAGTAACTCGTCGCCGATATTGATTAATTCGATTTTCATGTTCTTCAGTGCTGGTACTTTTTCTATTATCTTCGCGGCATAGTTTTTGAAAAACAAGCCAACGAATAATTGGTTTCAATTAAATACAAAATAACATGATAAAAGTAAGAAATTTCCTATTGACAATGATTTTAATCTTGCCTTTGGGCGCGTGTGATGTTTTGGAACAAGCTCTAGTAGCGCCAAATCCTTCAGGTCCAGCTCCATTGACCAACACAGAAGTGATTGCAGGTCTAAGAGAAGCACTAACAGTAGGCATCAACAATGCCACCAAATTGACATCTGCAACTGATGGATTTTACAAAAATGCTGAAATTTTTATTCCCTTGCCAGAGCAGGCCAAAGTGGTTCAAGAATATGCCAATAATTTGGGCTTAGGTGGTCAAGTAGAGAACGTGGTTGTTGCCATGAACAGAGCGGCTGAAGAAGCGTCTAAAGAAGCAGTTCCGATTTTTGTTGATGCGATAAAAGGGATGTCTATTGGCGATGGTTTTGCAATATTGAATGGTGGTGATGGCGCTGCAACGCGATTCTTAATCGACAAAACAACGGCTCAATTGAAGCAGGCCTTTATGCCAAAAGTGAAAGCTGCTATTGATAAAGTGCAGTTGGCTCAGTTGTGGCAACCAATTGTTTCAAAATACAACATGACTACGACCGTAACGGGCAAACCACGTGTGCAAGAAGATTTGAGTGAATATGTCCTCGACCGATCCATTTCTGGACTTTTCTTGATGGTTGAAAAAGAAGAAAATAAAATCCGCAAAGACCCAATCGCACGTGTAAATGACATTTTGAAAAGAGTTTTCGGAAGTCTAGGCAACTAGAATTTCTCGAAGTATTCGAATTAATCCCTTCGTTTTTTAGCGAGGGGATTTTTTTTGATTGCAATGCATCGCAGAATATGTTTACTTTCGAGGGAATAAAATTGCTTCGTTTTGGAAAAATACTGGTTGTTTCTTGGGCTTGCTTTTGTTGCGGAAGTAGTAGGCACCGTTTCTGGCTTTGGGTCGAGTATTTTGTTCGTTCCCATGGCATCCGTATTTTTCGATTTTAAAACCGTTTTGGGAATCACCGCTGTATTTCATGTGTTCAGCAACTTGTCTAAGATTTTTCTTTTCCGCAAAGGCATCGACAAAAAAATCGTTTTGAAATTGGGCATTCCCGCGGTGGTTTTTGTAACGATTGGTGCGCTCTTGACAGCTGTTGTGCCAGTCGATCAATTGGAATTGGGAATGAATGTTGTGTTGGTATTCTTAGCCATTTACCTGATCATTAATTTCAATAAAAAGCTGGAAATGAATAACAGGAACCTTTATATTGGAGGAGTTTTATCTGGACTTATGGCTGGATTGGTGGGGACAGGTGGTGCAATTCGAGGTCTTACATTGGCAGCATTCAATTTATCGAAAGAAGTATTTATCGCCACCTCTGCATTAATCGACTTAGGCGTTGATTTCAGTAGGGCAGTGGTGTATGTGAGTCAAGGGTATTTTCTCAAAGAATTTCTGATTCTTATTCCTTTTTTGATGTTGATTGGATTTTTCGGGAGCTACTTGGGCAAACAAATATTGAAAATAACCTCTGAATTGATGTTTCGCTACATTGTTTTGTTGGTCATTATTGGGACCTCCGTTTATCAGCTTTTTGAATATTTCCTGAGTCCCTAATTCATCGCCCAAATATATATGTTCAAAGAACTCGCAATTACCATCCAAATGGCATAAGGAAGAATCAATAGACTTGTCCAGCGCAGGGTGGGGAAGTAGTGAATCATGAACCACCACACCAAAGCGGTGAGCAGCAAGATGATAACCATGCCCAGTGCAGCATTATGAAAATTGAAAAATACGGGATTCCACAGCACGTTGAGCACAAATTGGAGGGTGAACATGCTCGTAAGCAGTTTTTTGTTCTCCGTTTTTGGCCAAAGTAGAGCCAGATAGATGGAAAAACAAATCATGATGCTTGTCCAAGCTGTACCAAAAACCCAACCCGGTGGTGTCCAAGGGGCTTTGTTGATTGTTGAGTAATATTCAGAATTAGGACCGTCTCCCATGAGTAAACCACCCAAAGCCAATGCGCCAAAATTAATTGCCAAAAAAATAATGATTCTGAGAGCCATGTTTTTAATTTTGTTCAATATTAGAACAAAATATTCAACTTACAACTCCTTTCTCAATCGAGCCACAGGAATATTCAGTTGTTCGCGGTATTTCGCTACTGTTCTTCTTGCAATGTTGTAGCCATTTTCTTTGAGTAATTCCGCCAATCGGTCATCGGTGAGTGGCTTTTTCTTCTTTTCATTTTCTATGGCTTCTGAAAGGATTTTTTTCACTTCACGCGATGAAACCTCCTCACCACTATCGGTAGAAAGAGATTCTGAGAAGAAATATTTCAAGGCAAACACACCAAAATTCGTCTGCACATATTTGCTATTGGCCACGCGAGAAATGGTCGATATGTCCATGCCTACTAAGTCTGCGATGTCTTTCAGAATCATGGGGCGCAACTTGGTTTCGTCGCCCGTTAAGAAATATTGACGCTGATAATCCATAATGGCCGACATGGTAATGAAAAGTGTGTTTTGACGCTGTTTGATGGCATCGATGAACCATTTTGCAGAATCTAATTTTTGCTTGATGAAAGTGAGTGCCTCTTTATCTGATTTGGATTGATGAGCACCCTCGGCATAGCCACGCATCATGTTTTCGTAGCCTTTGGAAACTTTCAAATCGGGAGCGTTGCGCGAGTTTAAGGTCAATTCCAATTTTCCTTCATTCTCAAAAATCACGAAGTCAGGTGTAATCACCGACATGTCTTTTTGCGCCTCCTTCATGGAATTGCCCGGTTTCGGATTCAACTTGATGATTTGATCAATGGCATCCTTCAAATCGTCTTCTGTGAGTTCGAGTTTCTGTGCAATTCTGGCGTAGTGCTTTTTGGTAAATTCATCGAAATAATCTTCGAGAATTGTTAATGCCGTGTGTCTTGCCAAATTGGCTCCAGATTTGCGTTCCAATTGTAGAATCAAACATTCTTTCAAATCCCGCGCGCCAACACCAGCNNGCCAAATCATCAACGATACTCACCAAGGGGCGACTCAAGTAGCCATCATCATCAATGTTGCCAACGATAATCTCTGCAATGGTTTTTTGTTTTTCGGATAAATATCTTAAGTGAATTTGCTCTGTAAGACGCTCATGAAAACTTAAACCTTGAGAAAGTGGAACATGATATTCATCGTCATCAGCGCCTTTGTTGTTTACAGATGTTTTGTAGTCTGAATCATCAGACAAATAATCGTTGATATCGATTTCTTTTTCTGCTTCAGAGCGCGAATCGTCGAAATCATCATAATTATCGTCTTCTTCATACTTCTCCTCTTGGTCTTCGTCTAGACCCTCTTCTAATACAGGGTTTTCTTCCAATTCTTGTTTGATGCGCTGATCCAATTCCATGGTGGGAATTTGAATCAACTTCATCAACTGGATTTGTTGAGGAGATAGCTTTTGAAGAAGTTTATGTTCGAGTCGCTGTTTAAGCATAATTTAACAATTTTTCTCTTGACGATTTATGATGCAAAGCTAAAAAAAATACCTGAACCCTAATGCGTTTGGGCGCTTTCAAAGGTAAACAAAAATCGCACCACTTTGAGGTGATGCGATTCGGATATTTTTTACTGAATGAGATTATTTACGCAATGTGATTTCCGTTTTGGCGAAATCAGCTGAAGCATTGATGACAGCTCTGAACTCTGCGTATTTGTTTGCAGGCAACTGTATATCCTCAAACCATTCTTCTATGGTAACAGTTAACATATTACCATTTAAATTGTAAGAGGATTTGAACAAAGCTGCTACTTTTCCTTTTTCGTTTTTAACCTCAAAGTTTTTGCTTAAGACCTCAAGATTTTCTGCTTTATATCCTGAAGGCAAGGTGATTTTAAGCGTTCTGATAAAGCTTCTTGAGAACAAGTGCTCGATGGGCAATTGACGTGTTTCATCTTCGTATAAGTTCGATTGTTCTCCAATGAGCATGCCTATTTTAAAGGTGATTATGTCATCGTTGTTGCTCAAGAGTGCTTTACTGCTTCCAATAGCCTTCACGATGAACGGGTTCTTTAAAATATCCGTTTTGGAGACATTGAGAAATTCTAATTTAGCCACATCCATATCTTTGTCCATGTGGCGAACAAGCGCTTCTTCATATGCCACGCGCTGTTCAGCATCAAGCTTATCGAATTGTGGTTGGAAATTCATAGCAAAGTAACCTGTAAGCGTTCTGATGATTTCAACATCAATACTTTTCAGATTACTTGCGAAATTGACTATAATTTCCATTTCATCTTTGGAGAATTCACGATCGGGTGCATCGATGAATTTAACTTTTCCTATACCTGAAGTTACGCCTCCTACAGTAATTGGGCTGATAAAAAGTGCATAGTTATGCGTAAAGACACTTGGAATTATCCCCATGCGAAAGAACTGTGAAGCCGGTGAAAGGAATTTCTTTTCGCTTTTCACGTAAATCAATACATTGTCGAAATAGTAATTGGAGTGAAAATCTTTATCAAATCGATAGTCAAAACGGTCGCACGTAACAACCAGATCATGTTCTATTTTTGATAATTCCAATGCTTTTAAAATGATTTGAGATGCAGCATCAGGAGAAATAACATTGAATTTGAACATGTTTTCTATACCAAAAATGTGATTCAATCCAGGGATATCGATGATGGCAAATTGACTCTTCAGATAGTTTTCTAAGAGCAGTACTTTTTCGCCATCAGTTTTACCTGTTTTCATTTTAGATGCTTTCAT
>DIUF01000095.1 GCA_002422285.1 Flavobacteriales bacterium UBA6165
ACAAAAATGATACGTGTGAAAGGCTCGCCTAATTTACAAGGTCTACGGGTTATCATGATTGGTGTTCGTAACCCAAAAGCCACATCGGACAACCCATGGAAGCCAGACGACGGATTAGAAAAATGCGTAGAAGTTTGGGTGAATGAATTGCGTTTAACTGACTTCTTGAGTGAAGGAGGGGGTGCAGCGGTTGCTAATCTTCAAATTCAAGCTGCTAATTTTGCAAACGTAAATATGAACGCTAGCTATTACGGCCAAAATTGGGGTTCTGTAGAAAGTCGAGTTCAGCAACGTCAGCGCGACACGCGACTTGGTTTTGATGTGAATTCAACCATGCAACTCGGGCAATTTTTTGGCACAAAAGCTCGTATATCCATGCCATTTTTCTGGGCTTATTCAATAGCTTCCATACGTCCAGAGTTTGACCCTTTCAACCCAGATATCCGACTCTCAGAATATACAGGTGTGGACCGAAGAGAGCGCCAAAAGCTAGGAACAAACTCACTTATTCGCAGAGGATATAACTTCAACAATGTCCGTCGAGAAAGAGGTGCAAGCAGCAGCACACCTAGATTCTACGATGTCGAAAATTGGTCAGCAAGTTATGGTTTTACTGATGATTTACATCGCGATTTCAATTTGGAATACGACCGAACTCGTATCTGGAAAGGAGGGCTGAACTACAATTTTAACGCCAGCCCCAAATATTGGGAACCTTTCAAAGATGTAAAATACTTCCAACGATCTAAATGGTGGAATATTGTTAAAGATGCGGGAGTATTCTTAGGACCTAAGACTTTAATATTCCAAAACAACATTCTACGAACATACAACGAAAGACTTGTTCGCAACATGTTGGACCCAAGCAGCTTGCAACCTTCCTTCATTTTGCGACCTGTTTACATCAAGAATTTTACATGGGACAGGCACTATCAAGTTCGATATGACATCACGAAAAACTTGAAATTCGATTTTATGGCCAACAACCGAAGTCTATTTGTTGAGCCTAATGGTCAAATTGACAGAAGAGAAAACCCAGAAGTTTACCGTGAATTTAGAGATACTATTTTCCGACAATTAGGCACTGGAGCGACTCCAATGAATTATGCCCACAACTACAACGTTTCATGGAATTTGCCTTTTAATCGTATTCCCGCAACGGACTGGATAACCACCACTACCCGCTACTCAGCTGGTTATGAATGGAATCGAGGCCCGCTTGCACAGCCCGATTTTGGGAACACAATACAAAACAACCGCACAGTAAACATTCAAGCTCAATTGAATTTTATCAATTTGTATAACAAAAACTGGTATTTCAAAAAAGTGAATGGTGGTGGCGGAGCTTCAGCTTCATCAAACAGACAACAAGCCACTGGTCGACCTACAGCAGCCGGCGCTGGAGGTGCTGCCAAAAATGCCAAACCAGAAGGCATCTTAAAATGGCGTACTGAGCGAAATAAACGCAAGAAAACCAAACTTCAAAACAAATTAAAAGATCTCGAGCCCTACAAAGAACCTTCGGCTCAATTGCGCGATTCTTTGGGTGCAGAAAAAATCCAGAAATATCAAGATGAAATCAAAAAGTTGGAGGAAAGAATTGAAAAGAATAAAATCAAAGCAGATACCCTCCAACAAAAAGCCATTCGTCAAACAGAGCGCCGTAAAAAACCCGTACATCCCGTTGCTGGTTTTGGTACTCGAGCTCTTATGACCGTAAGAAATGTTTCTGGTACATATACAGTTAACGATGGTACGATGCTTCCAGGTTACAACCAAGACCCGCGTGTATTAGGTTTGAATAATCAATTCTCGGCACCAACATCTGGTTTTGTTTTTGGAGCTCAACAACGCAATATTTGGGGAATTCAAAATGGCTTGGATATCACCGACCGTGCAGTTCAAAACGGATGGTTGGTTCAAAACAACGCCATCAACGCTCAGTACATGGTTACACACACGCAAAATATTACTGCGCGTGCACTGTTGGAACCTATCAAAGACCTGCGCATTGAACTTACAATGAACCGAAACTATGCGCAAAACAGCATGTCTTTCTTCCGCTGGAACGACGAATCATTGCAGTTTGAAAACCAAAGCCAATTCATGACACAGAATATTACATTCTCAACAATCACTATTGGTTCCGCTTTTGTGAACTTCAGTGCAGCGAATAGGTATTCGTCTGCAACATTCAATCAGTTGTTAACCAATCTACAACCAGTATCTGCACTTTATGGAGCCAATAACCCAAATTCTACCTTAACTTCCAATGGTTTCTATGACGGTTATTATGCCGGTCAGCAAGAAGTAATTATGGGCGCCTTTATTGCTGCCTATTCAGGCAACGGTGTGAACGCCAATTCTATCAATCCGCTTAGAAGTGTTCCTCTGCCCAACTGGACTTTGACCTATGATGGTTTGACAAAATTCAAATTCACCAAGAAGTTCTTGAGAAACTTTGTTGTGAAACACGGTTATTCATCGACTTTCTCTATCTCTGGAATGCAAACCAACTTGAATTACCAAGCAGATGCAGATGGTTTTGCAACAGCTCGTGATTTAAATGGAAATTTCATTGCTCCAATGTTGGTACAAAATATGAGCATTCTTGAACGATTCACACCGCTTCTAGGTGTAGATGCCACATGGGTTTTGAAAAAGAATGCTTTGATTACCAAAGTGGAATACAGACGCGACCGCTCCATTGGACTTGGTCTGGCCAACAATCAGGTAACAGAGGTCATTGGTAAAGAATGGATCATTGGTTTGGGTTACAAAATTGACAAATTGGTAATCAAACAATTCAAAATCAACGGAAAGCCACTGGAATCACCTTTAAACTTCAGATTTGATTTGTCGATTCGCGATAACATAACGGTAATTCGAAAAATAATCGAGCAAACTGACCAACCCACTGCAGGACAAAAAGTGTTTTCCATTCGTTCTACCTTGGACTACAATTTGACGCGTAATTTGACGCTACAGATGTACTATGACCAGATGATTACCACACCTGTTATTGCAACCTCATACCCTACTGGAAACATGAATTGTGGTTTCCGTTTGAGAATCAATTTGGGAGGATTGTAATGTTAAGACCAGCACAGCTAGATGATGTCACAGCCATTCTCGGACTCATTCAAGAATTGGCAACATTTGAACGCGAACCCGATGCTGTGAGTAATACCATTGATGAACTAAAACACGCCTTGTTTGCTGAGCAAGATTGTCACGCTTTTGTTTGGAACGATACACAACATGGTGTCATTGCCTTTGCGCTGTATTATTTCGGCTACTCCACGTGGAAAGGAAAAACAGTTTACCTTGAGGATTTATATGTGAAACCAGAATTTCGTCAGCAAAAAATAGGCGAAAAACTCTTCGATGCGGTTGTAGAAGTAGCCAAAAAAGAAAAAGTTCGCCGAATGGATTGGCAAGTACTAGAATGGAACACGCCAGCCATTAAATTCTATGAAAAAAAAGGCGCAACATTAGATGCAGAATGGATTAATGGTAGGATGCATTTTTAAGGCTTTTAGCGTTTGGCTCTTTGCTCGCTGCGCTTTTAGCTGATAACCAATCACCAACAACAAATAGTCATTAGCTATACCTACCTCATCCCTTCAAATATCTTCGCCACAGCCGGACAAATCAAACTATTTTTCAAAGTCAAATTTAAAATTTGCTGCATGTTTTTTCTATCGGTGTGTGGATATTCTCGACATGCCAACGGACGCACTTCGTAGATGGCGCATGTATTGTCTTCTTGTAAAAAATGGCAGGGCGATTGTTTTAAAACCCAATCACCATCTTCGTCCATGCGTAAATATTGTTCCAGAAATTTCGACTCAGGCGTGCGTAAATGTTTGGCAATTCGTTTTACATCCACATCTCGAAAAATCGGACTGGTTGTTTTGCAGCAATTGGCGCACTTCAGACAATCTATTTTTTCAAAAGC
>DIUF01000053.1 GCA_002422285.1 Flavobacteriales bacterium UBA6165
AGCATCTACCGCGATGGAATACCCAGTATCATCGGAGCTACCGCCAAAGGACTTTGCCCATTCAAAAGTTTGTGCACTGGATGACCATCCAAATGCCACTAATAGGAGTAAAATCAAATAATGTTTTTTCATTTTTTCTAGTCTTAATCGTTATTACTTTAAAGTTTGCTAACGGTTCTCAGCTATACGCAGGCAGGGATTTAACCACTGAATTTCCTACGAAGAACTGAACTTTAAATTTACTACTTTCCTGTCCTACGAAGTACGAACCCCCTGCTTGCGTATAGGTGATGTTGGCGGTTCGTTGTTTATTCAATATCATTTGTTATGTAACCATTTTCAAGTTCTACCAAGTCAAGTTTAATGAATTCTTGAAGATGTTTTGAGTTTAAATGGTCATTGAATGATTTTTCATTTTCAAAACATTCCCAAAGAATTATTTTTGTCGGGTCATTTTTCAATTGTTTAATGTCAAATGAAATATTACCACTTTCCAAAAGTGTCTGGTTTCTCAAATTTTTGAGTTGAGCAATAGCAAAGTCAATATTTGTTAAGTCTTTTATTTTTAAAATTCCTGTTGAGTAAAAATTTTGCCTTGTTTTTTTTGGTTCTATTAAGTCCCAAAGATTACCATATAAATCCTCAAAAACGGCTACTGTCCCATAGTCTTCAAAACTTGGTTCTCTAACAATCTTTATTTTTTTGTCTATAAGATTTTGATAGTCTCTTTTGAAATTGTCAGTATTCAAAAAAAGAAAAACTCGTCTACCTGTTTGGTTTCCAATTCTGCTTTTTTGCTCTTCATTTACTCCTTTGGCCAATAATAAAGAACATTCGTTTGCACCTTTCGGTCTAACCAAAACCCAACGTTTTGTGTCAGTAAGAATAGTATCCTCAATTAAAGTGAAATGTAATTTTTGAGTATAGAATTCAATTGCTTTGTCATAATCGTCTACAACTATTGCAATATGAGTTAAATTTTGTTTCATTATGTCTGTCTGAATATTCTTTATGTTGTTGACTCGGTTTTTTACAATGACCGCCAACGGTTGGATACCCGCACTTTCATTTTTCAATCCATCAAATTTCACTCAACTCTTTATTAATCAACAACAAGTTCATTTCCCTGTTAAAATATCATTCCATTTTTAAGCAATTAAAAACGGATAAAAAGGAACAGAATATATACGCAACCCGCATGGGCGTATATTAATCGCATCAAATATATAGCAAAAATACTGATTACAAAAATTTGGGTATTTATAAAAGATTTTAATTACTAGCGGCGCAAATCTCCCAGCGTCTTCGTATTGTCACTTGATTTCTTTTTATGTCCATAGTATGACTGTTGGGGCAAGGAAGGAGGAAATTCTTCTGACAACAACCTTGGGCCTTGAGGACTTAGCATTTCTTTTGAATACGGCCCGGGCATATCAATTTTTCCGGACAACAGATACCCATTCATCTGTTTTGACGGGCATTTATTCAACATCCCCAATATTTCAGCAAGGCTGAGGGTTTGCTTTAACCATCGTGATTCCTGGCCATAAGAAAGTATTACTGGCATTCTGGATGATTGTATGCCCCGAATAAGCGAATTTGCAGCCACGGTTATAATGGTAAATGAATGGATTTCTGTTTTGGTTGCAGGGTCTATCCAGATATCATAAAGGCCGGCTAAACCAATCGGGTGTTTGTGTTCTCTGAGGTAAAACAGATATGGCTTTGGCAGGATTCCGGATGACCACGCCATAAAAGCATCTGCAATTACAATGCAGCGTTTGGTAAACAATGGTTTTTGAAAAGCCGGTTTCAGGAATACTGCTTTTGAGCCCTTAAAGTCTGGATTGTTCTCCGGGTTTTTATCGCCCTCAGCCCTGGCATTGATTAACTGCATTCTGCATTTTGCCCATGAAGGGGTAAGCCCGAAAACCGATAATGTAAGTTCGCCCGGGTTTTCCTGTGTGATAATCAGCGATTCATTCCCGGGAGAAACGACAATCGGTGGTTCCCAATCCACCGTTTTCGGGAATTTAGACCCGAAATGTATTTCAATGGTTTCCAGGCTGCTGGCAAGAATGTATTTGCGGGGCATGATCAGATTTTAATCAAAATGTTTGATTGAAAGGTAAGCAAATAAATGGATGAGGAAATAATGGTTGGGAGAATTTATTGGGGGATGGTACCTTGATCTGGTTGACGCCTCCCCAGATCCCCACCCCAAATATACCAACTTTTTAAATATCCAAGCCATTATCGGCCTCTCAATTTGGCCCAAAGATTAAATGCTATTTAAAAGCCTTTTAAACCTGATTTAAACTGGCTTTAATTAAACTCAATATATGGCAGCTGAAATGTGACTATGAAGCTTATGCCTTAAATCTCATTATTCCTGCCATTATGCAACTTTCTGTTTGTAAAGATGTTCCTGAAATTCAATGAACAGTCTGCTGATGTTTGGAACGTCTCCCAGAATTTCTTTTGCGTCTTCCAATGATTGGTACTTGTTTGTCAGCAAGATTGGGAGTTTCTCCTGATCTAGTTCGTCAACGCCTGTTTCAATATATTTGCTCAATACGAATGAAATAAATTCTTTCTGCTTGTCATTGATCAAGGCAAATATAGTTGCTTCGGCTGCTTTGGCTCTGGCTTCTCTTGTCATTGCGATATAGTCGCCATTGAAAACGTATTCCAACACATCGTACAAGTCGCTTTTTTCCATATCTACCAACTTCTGCAATGTCAGTAAGTCGTCTTTCGGAAAGCCTGCTGCATCTAATTTTTCTAATAAAATCCTTCGGGTTACCGGACTGCTCCATAGTTTCCGCAATTCTTCTTCGTCTTTGAAAAGTTTAGGCATTTCGCCAAACAGACTATTCAAAAATTCTTCTGCTGAAATGGGTTTGCCTTCCGCACTCCAAAACGAAGTGGAAACCATATGTTTGATTTCTCTTTCTTTTCCGTTTCGAAGTTTAATTTTTACCTTCTTCCTGCAAACACAAGGCCTTTGACCACATTTATAACATGGCGGCGGTGGTTCTTTTACACAAATGCAAGGCAACTGACCACAGATCGGACATGGTATTGGTGGTTGTTTTTCGCAAATGCAGGGATTTTGATTGCAAACTTTACACGATTCTTCTTCTATTGGCTCGCCATCCCATTCAGGGTCACTGAAATGTTTGTAAGCATCTACAAAGTCGTAAATGGTAAAAAACTCTTTGCCATCAAACAAACGGGTGCCACGACCAACGATTTGTTTAAATTCAATCATTGAGTTGACAGGGCGAAGCAGAACGATGTTACGAATGTTTCGTGCATCAACGCCCGTGGAAAGTTTCTGCGAAGTGGTCAGAATGGTTGGGATTGTTTTTTCGTTGTCCTGAAATTCTCTCAGCAATCTTTCGCCTTCTTCTCCGTCATTGGCGGTTACACGAACACAATAAAACGGGTCTTTGCTCCCTTCGACTCCGCTCAGGGCAGGCCCGGCATTTTGGTTTACCAAATCTCTTATCAATGCTGCGTGTGCCTGATTGGCACAGAAAATAATTGTCTTTTCGTTCTGGTTGGCTTCTTCTAAAAAGATATTTACCCGCTTTGTTTCACGTTCTACAATTTCAATGGTGCGGTTAAAGTCTTTTTCTTCGTAGAGTTTGCCTTCTTCTATTTCGCCTTCCACAATGGTATCGTCCGAAGTGTAGCGGTAATCGTCTAATGTGGTTTTGATGCGTTTTACTTTAAATGGTGTTAAGAACCCATCGTTTATACCTTCTTTCAGGGAATAGATATAAACAGGTTCGCCAAAATAACGGTAGGTGTCCACATTGTCTTTACGCTTGGGTGTAGCGGTTAAACCCAATTGCACAGCCGGACTGAAATATTCCAGAATGCCCCGCCAGTTGCTTTCGTCATTGGCTCCGCCACGGTGGCACTCATCAATAATAATGAAATCAAAAAAATCAGGTGGATATTGACCAAAGTTTGGTTGTGGATTTCCCT
>DIUF01000012.1 GCA_002422285.1 Flavobacteriales bacterium UBA6165
TGTCCATACACATTGAAGAAACGCAATGAAATCGCATTCAAACCTTTTTCTTCATGATGCGATGCCAAATAAATCTCATTGTAGCGTTTCGCCATGGCATAAGAGGTGCGTGGGTCAACCAAAACATCCTCGTTCAAAGCCACATCTTCTATAGCTGAGTGGCCATAAATCCCTGATGTAGAGGCGTATAATATTCTGTTGATGCCATTCAATTCTGCGGCCATCACCACGTTGCGTGTTCCGATAACTTCAACATCCATGGTTTCAACTGGATTATCTGCAACGATGTCAACGCCCAAAACCGCTGCAAAATGGAAAATCAAATCACAGCCTTTAGCAGCTTGCGTCACCAATTCAGCATCGCGCACATCACCTTTGATGAAGTCGATTTTTCCGAATGTATCTTTGTCGAGTTTGTTTCCGCGCAAAAGACTGTCTAAAACCACCACGTCATGTCCCTCGCTCACCAATCTTTTAGTCAAATTGCTGCCAATAAATCCAGCTCCTCCAGTAATTAATATCTTCATATTTTGTTATATTCGTTTTATTGTCAGTAGATTATGTGATTTTAGTCCACTGTGTTTTTTATAAATGCCATCTGTTTTGATGGGGTCTTCTACTACTTTTCCATGGGCGTGCAAAATGGTGCCTTGTCCAGTCAATATGCCCACATGAATTACTTTTCCTGCTGCATTAGAAAAGAAAGCCAAATCGCCCGCTTGAATTTCTTTAAATTCAACTTCTTTACCCTGATTGACTTGTTGAGAGGCGTCTCTCGACAGGTCGATTCCAAGAAAAGCAAAGACCATTTGGGTATATCCTGAGCAGTCAATTCCAGTTGCACTTCGGCCGCCCCAAAGGTAAGGTGTATTCAAATACATTTGGGCAATTTCAACGATGGATTGATTGCGTTGAAGAGCTAAATCTTTTTGCAAGGCTCTGAATTGAATAGCCCCTAATTCAAAACCGTTGAAGTATTCTTCAGGAACCAAACTGCCGCGGTATAAATGGTAAGGGCCCTCGTTGGTGTGAAAAGGAATTGCGTGTTCCTGAATGCGGCGTGTGGACATTTTTCTCCACCAATGGAAGTTGTCTTCGTCGCATGCATAAAACTGCTTTTCGTCCATCCAGCCCTCATATTTGTCGTGCACACATTGGATGCGCACCCATTGATTTTTTTGTTCTAAAATTGTTAAGCCTTCACCGAAAAGCAATTGTGTAACAATTTCCGATGTGTCGGAATCTGTTGCACGAATGGGGGCATGTGCTACTTGTATAATGCCGTACTTTGCTGTCATTTCGGAAAGTTTTTGTTGTTCAGAATTGCGTTTATTTGCTCTATGTGTCTGTCATTGTGATATACATGAAACATCAAGGCATCTCCTAAACGTAAATAAACAAATTTTGAAACAGCCATAGGTAATTTTATTCTTCTTAGATTCACTTTTTCGGCCTCATCAAAAATGTGATTCATTTCTTTAAGATAATTCACGAAAGTCTCTAATTCTCCTCGTTTAATCTCTAAGCCAAAATACTCAGGATTGAAAACACGGGCCGATTTTACGCGTCTTTTTATATTGCGTATTTTACCTAACTTCACCAAACGCCATGTGGCTCTGCCTAGTGGACTTGCGATAAAAATAGCCGATGGTTCGGTGTTCTTGTTTTCAAGTATTTTTTTATGAATGATATTTTGGTAGTAGTGAGCATGGGCATTGAGGTGAGCAAACACTTCTAAAATCGACCAAGACTTAGCACTTGGTTTCCATGCAATTTGTTGGTCAGATAGATTCCGAACTTTTTCTTCGACAAAACGCAAACATGAAGCATTGATTTGCTTGAGTTCATGTATTAATTTTTCTGTTTCGAAGGTTTGCATTTTGGCGACCAATTTCTGTGCGCGAATTTAGCTTTTTTTACCTGCCTAAAAACATCAATTTTCTGGTTTTTTTGTGAATTCTGTCTTGGTTTTTATGAAAGTGGCTCATTCAAGTGTAAAACACGTTATTTTTAGACTCAAATTTGATGTTATGTGCAATTGGAAGTCCTTACTGTTATTGATTTTTCTTTTGGTTTTTGTTTGGAAAGATGTTCAGACTCAAACGCAAGATGATGTGAATCTTCAGAAATACTGGTATTACCGCTGGCGCTTGGTCAATGATTTTATGAAAGTGGGCGAGGGCAGAGGTCATAGCATAGCTATTCAAAGCCGACAAGGTTATATTGATATCCCTGATATAGAGGTAGTTGATGCCACTATTTTTCATGGTTATTATTTGGGGATTTTGGCAACAGAATTTAAGTTGTTGGAATCGAATCTCAGGCACGCCGATTTGGAGTGGACAAAAACGGAGTTGTATTATGCTATTCTGGCTTTTGAGCGATTGGATATGTATGGTGAAGAATATTTGGGTATGCCGGGGAAAATTGATGGTTGTTTTCAACGTGATGATGTTCCCTGCGATTTTCTTGACCCCAATCGGAACCCTGCAAATTTTAGGCACTTCAATCAAAATATGCATGTGCCAGAAGGTATTATTCCTGTTTTTAAGATATTTACATCTGATGACTGCCCTGAAGGCACCGAACTTGTTGATAAATCGATTCCTAAACATACGCCAAGTATGTCTCAAGATCAAGTGGTTTGGTTGCTCATGGGCTTCATGTTGATGGAGAAATGCGTTAAAGGAAAACATGATGTCCGTTTAAGAAATGGTCAAATAATTGAATATGATTTTGCTTTTCAGGCTCGAAGGCACGCCACAAACATTATTAATTATTGTAAACACAAATTTCCTGAAAACCCAGAAAAGTCTAATTGGCGTATTTATAGACCTGATGGAAAAAAAGTTTTTCCTGGCCAGAATGTGTTTGTTTTCAAGTTTCCAATGAGCTTGGTTGGAAAAAGAATGTATTCAGAATATGCAGAGAATAATCAAAAATTTGAAAAAACACCAGGGCGTACACAATGGAAATTAACGCGCCTTTGGATTCCATATAAAAATGTGAATGCACCTATGATTGCCATTATGAGTGCTCTTTCTGGTCAATGGGGGAAGGATGAATTCAGCACAATGAAAGCCATTGAAAAAAAATGGAAAAAACACAACTGGGGCAATTTTTTCGTCCCATTAATGGCTGTTTTACATGATTTAGATTTGAACGAAACAGAGATTTTTGAGCGCATCATGATAGATATTAATATGGCGCCAGCTGTGGGCCCATATAATTTAACAAGAGATGAAATTGCCCGTTTTGCAGACTCCTTAGGCATCAAAAACTATCCAGAAGGTTGGACGAGGCATTTGAAATACTGCTCAAGTCATAAAAATCAAATGAATGGAGATTTGGATAACTACATGAGACGCGGATTTTACCCAGGCTTGGACTTCATGCTCCTATTCAACTTGTATTATCTAACCGCTAATAAACCTCTCCCGAGTTATCAAAACTTGATTCATCGCAATTATTCCCAACGAGATTTCAATCCTAATGATGCTGCAGTAAATAGACGAGAAGTGGGTGCTTTTTCAACAATTACCATTCTAGATTTGAACATCTTGGATAGTATCAAATATTTAAGGGTGGGAGAGGATTATGTGGTGCCACGACCAAATCTTGCTAAGGACGCTCCAAAAACGGAGATTGATGTGCTTCCATTTAATCCATGGGAGAAAGCCAATGTGGAAACGAATAGTTATGGTTGGGCAGAGTTTTTTGTCCTGAAAAACCATTTTGAAACAATTCAGAAAAATGATAACTTGAAACTCAAAAAACAGCGGTAAATATTTTATGGAATTCGTGCTGAATATCAACACCCTTATTTTGGTTATACCATTGCTGAAGTGTCTGGTTGACGGTGTCAAAATCGGCGTTTTCTGCTTTTAATTTTGTGTGGATGATTTGTAAATCTTTTGGTCGCGGTCCCCACACAAATAAGTCATTGTCTTCATTATTTCTTGCAATAAGTTTTGGTATAGATCTTCCGCCATTGGTCAAATATTGATCAATGAATTCGTGATTGTCATCGCGTAACACAATTTCCAAGTGGATATTTGGGTTCAATTGCGACATCATGTATATGAGAGGAACGGAATGAGCAGCATCACCACACCAAGGCTCGGTGATCAAATACCAGTTTTGTTTCTCATCAATGGCTTCAATATCTGATTTCAAATCGGTGCTTATTTCGGTGTTTTTTAACCAGCGATTCATGCGTGAAAGATTCATTTTAACATAATCTCGATACGCTTCTTTGGCATAAATCTCGTTGGTAAATGTTCCCGAAAGTATGTCTTCAAAGTGTTGGATGTATTCTTCCCAAGTTAGTGTTGTCATGTTTTGTTTTTTTTACGCTGCAAAGGTACGCACAAGCACATAAAAAAAGGGTGACATATGTCACCCTTCCTTGTAATCTTATCGATTTAGCTTAGAATCTCCATCCTAAACGGAAAGCTGCGTTCATAGCGTTTGTTCCAATCACAGTGCTTTTTGAAGCAAGTGAAACGTCTGTAGTTGTTACATTGTTACCTCCAACATTAATTACACTAACATCTGTTCCCTCTTTTATGGTTTGAGTCATCCATCCAAGACCCAACTCCAAACCAAGATAAACATTTTCGAAAATGTAGTAATCCATACCAGCGCCAATGTTCACTCCAAATCGAGATACGCCAGCTTCAATTTTGCGGCTGATATAGTTTTCACTATATCCCAAGCCATTAAAGTTAGCCCATTCTCTTGTAAAACTACCGCTGCCTACGTTAATGCCAAGCATAAAATATGGAGACAAACGGTCTGTTCCAGCTAAATGGTATTCACCACCCAACTGTAGCGTCCAACTTGAGCGCGTAATGTTGTCTGTTCCAACCGCACCAGTTCCATCACCATTTTCTGCAAAGCTAAAAGATTCAGAATTTGGAGTTCCCATACCATCACCCAAACCAAGTTGTAAACGACCTGCGATGTTGTCATTTACAAAATAACGGAAGCGAATTGTTGGTGCTGACCACTGAATACCTGCACCTGCGTTGTAATTCAAACCACCTTCTAATGAGTACTTAGAATCATCTGCTGAAGGCTTTTGTGCGAATGTTGAACCTACTAGAGCAACTGCACCTACTAAAACTAATAACTTTTTCATTTTTCCAATTTTTAAGTTTCGGACAAATATACGCGGGTTGTATTCCTAAGGTTACAAAAAATGTTGATTTTATGAACCGAGCCTGTTGAAAACTTTTCAGGTTCACCACTACTTTTTGGATTAAGTGTTTGTTTTTAAGCGTTTTAAGTGATTAACAAGAATAGTTCTAAATTTATCTTTTTAGAAGATTTGTTCGAAGTCGTCAACACCTAAAATTCGACTACAAGTGAATCCTTCAGCGAATTCTACCCCAATTTCTCTTCCAAATTCGCGCATGCGGCTCTCTAGAAAGTCGAAAAATTCTTTACCTGAGATAGGGGTCTGTGGCTCTGTTGAATTTGGATCGTAGAACTGTGTCCTGTAACATTTCAAAACTTCAAATTTCTGCTCCACAGAATCTGTCACTTCAATGGCAAAATCGGGTTTGATGTAGCGATCCTGGATGTAGTGGAATACTTTTTTGGGTCGCCATGCTGTTTGGACTTCGCCATTGTATTGTGTTTCAATTTTTGGTAGTCCAGCGAGAAAACAAGCATCAGCAACCAATTTTGCACCTTTTGCATGATCAGGATGGCGGTCTTCAATGGCATTGGCCAAAACCAAATTCGGCTTGAAATAGCGAATCATTTCAACAACTTTGAGCAGATTAGCGTGGTTGTGTTCAAAAAAGCCATCGCCCAAATCTAAGTTGATGCGCTCTTTTGCCCCCAACAATTCCATGGCTTTTCGGGCTTCTTCATCTCTGGTTTCGGCTGTGCCACGCGTACCCAATTCTCCACGCGTTAAATCTACTAGAGCAACAGTTTTGCCCATCGCAATGTGTTTGGCAAGCGTGCCACCTGCTGAGATTTCAACATCGTCGGGGTGCGCACCAAATGCAAGTATGTCTATTGATTTGCTCATGGCTTTGAATTTTTCATACTTATTTCACGAACGATGGCGATGGTGTTAAATACGATAAATCCTAGTACGACCCATGTCAACCAGCTTGGCCATAGTGTTTCTGCTTCTCCGTTGGCATAAGAATGAAGTCCAACAAGGAAGAAATTCACGCCGAAATAAGTGAACAGAATTGCGGAAAACGACCACATGGCAACGGAATTGAAAACCAATTTGCTTTTCAAAGCAGGAATAAATCTTAGGTGCAGCAAAACGGCATAGACCAAAATGCTCACCAAAGCCCACGTTTCTTTTGGGTCCCAACCCCAATAGCGCCCCCAAGATTCATTCGCCCAAATTCCTCCGAGGAAAGTGCCAATGGTCAACATAAATATACCAATGGTAGTGGTCATTTCGATGATGTGTGTCAATTCTTCAACATGCAGTTGGATCATGTTTCGGAGTTTTTTGGTTTGGAAGATGTAGAGAATCAAATTGAAAATGGCTAAAACTGCTCCCATGCCCAAGAAGGCGTAACTTCCAGTAATCACTGCCACATGGATTTTCAGCCAATAGGATTGAAGCACAGGCACCAATGGACTGATTTGTGGGTCGAGATTGTTGAGGTGTGACACATACAACAAGAAGAAAGCAAGTAAACTAACTGCACCAAGAATTGCAGCGCCGCGTTTGGAAAACAATAAGCCCGCCAGTATGGCAACCCAAGCAATGAATAATAAGGCTTCATAACCATCACTCCAAGGCGCGTGACCAGAAATGTACCAACGCACACCCAAACCCGTGCCGTGAACAACAAAAGTCAATACCACACCAATAATTAAAGGCACATTGATGAATCTTGTCCAAGCTGTTTCAATAGTGAAAACCCTTATAAAGAAAACAATCAAAAGACCTAAGCCAAGTAGCAAATACCAATAAGTAATGCGTTGGAAAATATTCCATTCGTTGTATTTGATTTCCATTTTTATTCTATCATCCGATGGCATAATGTCGCCAGCCACGGCTTTCTGATAGCTGAAAATCAAATCCAAGTTTTCATTGGCGGCACTGTAATCTCCAGTCAATTTGCCTATGCGCACGCTGTTTACATAGTCGAAGAAAAACTTCGGCATCAAGGAATCAACAGATTGATATGGAGCGCTGGGGTCGAATGGCGTGTACCAAGTATTGTTTGGCGCACCACGAACAGGGAAAATCCTCAAATAAAATACTGCTGCACCTAAAATCTGTACACGCTCATTGACTTTGATGATTTGTTTGTCCCACTCATTTCTTTTGCTTTCTGGCTTTTGATTGGCCAAATCAACATCGCGCTCCAAAATATATGCGTCTGTTTCTTTGTCGAAAAAGTCGAAATAGGAAGCGTATTTCCCTTGAATACCGAGTTTTTCTCTGATGTCAGGGTGGTTGACAACAATCAATTTTTCGTTCTTGATGAAGTCTAAATTGAACATCAGCTCCATCAAAACTTGTGTGGCTGTGAGTCCGTTGTAGCTGTCTTTGCGGTGAACCTTATGCAAAATCTCTAAGGCCAAAGTCTGCAAAGGCTTGAAACGCCCATCAAAATCTTGAATCACCAAAGACTCCAAACGTTTGGCATGTTCCAAATCAATGGGCTTTGAATTGATGATTTGTTGTTGTTTTACGAATTCTGCATCCATGACAAAATCCTGATCAACGGTAGCGGTGTCTTGGGCAAAAACGCTCATGTTGAAGATGAACAGTATGATGATGCCAAATGTGCCGCTTTGTGAAATCAACTTCTTTCTTTCCTTTATTTTACTCAACAGATTACTCAAATGTCTGAACCTTGAGGTCGGTGCAATCAATGAAAACACCATACCCAAAATGAGCAACAAATAACCAAAATAGCTGATGTTTGTTCCCCAAAAATCTTGGTTTACACTCAAGCGTGTACCCATTTCATCTGGGTCGTAACTGGATTGAAAGAAACGGTAATTGCGGTAATCCATAACCGAGTTCATGTAAATTCTGCGGTCGAATTGGATTTGTTTTTCTTGGTCTAATACCGTAATTTCACTCGCATAAGAAGCAGGTGATTCCGAACCTGGATAACGTTCCAATTGGAAATCGCGCAAGAACAGATAAAAAGGCGTTTCAACTGGCTTTGCGCCATAGGCCAATCGATATTTTATGCCATCGAACTCAAAAAACGTTGGTGTTGCAATTTTGCCTTGTCCTCCTTCTAGCGCAATTTGCATTTTTTCTTTCCCTGATTCAAGGTCCAAATACAACACATCCATGCCCATATCGGGTTTTGGTGCGCGCATTTTTACCAATTTTGCATTCGGATGGTGGGCTTTGAAAACGAAATTCTGACCCAAGAAAGTGTACAAGCGTCCTTGATAGAATCCTGCTATTGAATCGGCTGGAATGCTCCCCGACGATTGGTCGCTCATCAACATGTAGTTCAATTCGGCTGGAGCTTCTATGGTGAAACTGTTGCCAGTTCTTCTGATGTTGATGGCGTTTAAGAGTTTCTCAGGATAGTCATAAGCCAGCAAAAAGCCTTCTTTGTTTAAGGTTGTGCCTTGAAGTACATAATTGGTATCCATACCACCCATCGGACTTGGCGTGATGATTTCCAAAATTGAACTGCCATCTGCCACATTGGTTTCCAATTGATCGATGGCATTGGACATAAATCCAGCGTAGGAGATTTTCACATCGCCCGAATTGTCGAATTTTTTAAAAGTTGCCTTGTATTTGTTGTTGGCTAGAAATTTCAAAACGGGACTTTGCACATCGCTCATCAAAACCGCTTTGTCGTATTTGTATTCCATTTTGCCATCGGTGGCGTAAATCTGAACAAAAGCATCGGCCGAATAAATAATATTGCTTTGGCTGTTTTCGCGAATCAACATAATGCCCTCGAAGCCCGCATAGCGCGTAACCCCTGCGCCAATGATGATTACTATAAAAGAAAGGTGAAACATGAGCAGCGCAATTTTCTCACGAACCCACATGCGGTAGCGGCTAATATTCGCCACCATGCCCATAGCCAAATACACCAAAAGTCCTTCAAACCAAGATGCATTATAAACGATAGCCTTGGAGGATTGAGTGCCATACCACGACTCTATAAAAGTTGCCCAGCCCACAATAAAACCAAAAAAGAAAAGCCCAAGCGTCATGAGCTTCATGGAAAAGAGCGAATCGAAAGAAAATTTCATGTACCGTTGTTTTGGTGTTATAACAATTCGGCGCAAAGTTAGTTTGAAAATTGATTGGGCAGGGTGTGAATTATAGTTAAAAAGCACGGAGTTCTCACAATGGATAATTTTCAACTGAGCT
>DIUF01000063.1 GCA_002422285.1 Flavobacteriales bacterium UBA6165
CCAATATCCGTTAAGATTTGATGGAAAAACGACATCTTTGAATTCGGATTCACGGGCACCAAGAGACCAGATTGCAGCATTATTTGAAGCAAGCCAACAGTTTTTAGTGTGATGCTTTTTCCACCCGCATTCGGACCGCTAATCACCAACATCCTGGCGTTTTTATCCATGCTTAAGGTTTGAGGCATGGTCTTTACTCCACGCGCTGCATTGGCTTGAAACAAGAGTGGATGATAGGCATCAATCAATTCGATGCAGGTTTCTTTTTCTTCTAAACCGGGTAGTGAACTGTTGGTCTGAATGGCAAATCGCGCTTGAGCATTGATGTAATCGATTTTCACCAAACTTTTTTGATACGCCTCGATCAAAGTGATGAATTGAGAAATTTTGGCAGTTAAGGCTTTAAGAATTCGGTGTATTTCTTTGCGTTCATCGTCAAGTAGCATCTCCAATTCGTTGCTCAAAGCCATATTTACGCCGGGTTCGATATAGGTGAAATTGCCTGAGTTGGATGAACCCAATACGTTTCCTGGTACTTGGCGTTTGTGCGAACTTACAACGGCTAACACACGTCTTTCATTGAGATATGTTTCTCTGGTGTCGCTCAAAATCCCCATTTTCAGGAATTTTTTCACTTCCCGATCAAAGTTGCGGTTGATCTTGATGCGCACTTGTTGCATTTCCCTTCTTATATCGGCTAATTCAGGAGAAGCATCATTGCGCACTTTTCCTGAGGGGTCAAGCACTTTTTCAATGAATTCGATGATTTCTTTGGTATAATAAACTTCTTCTAATAGTTTCGAAAAATTGGGGAAGTTGTCTTCGCGTTTTTCAAGCGATTTCAACATGTCGTTTATCAATTTGGAGGCCAACAATAATCGTAACAAACCATCCACTTGCAGCACAGACCCTTTGATGTGAAGCAGTTTAATTTCTTTATGCAATTCTTCAAATTCAACGGGCGGAAATCCAATTTTCGAATTTTTGATTTCTACCAATTCTGAAGTAGCACGTAATATTCTAACACAATGTTTCACCTCCGTATATGGCAACATTGTCAAAAGTTTATTTTTCGCGCTTTCGCTTACACTGTATGCAGCGACATGCTGACGGATGAGGTCAAATTCTAAATCTTGTATGGTTTGTGCGTCTTCGTGCCTCATTCTGTGGTTTAATCAACAACAATGTTTCGGAACAACACGCGCGATTTACAATTGTTTTTGATAGTCAATTTTACAGTGTATTTTCCCTTTGGTAATCGGATGCTAGGATTCAATTCTCGAGATACTGAACCATTGCCAAAATCCCATTCCACCTCGGTGTAGCCCTCAGAGCGGTTTTGAAAATTCACTTGATTGCCTTTTATTACAACGTCGAATGCTGGATAGAGCTTGTTGTTGTTGTAGATTAAGCGCCATTGGTTGAGGTTGTTTAAAACCACTTGTGAGGCTGTCAACTGAATCATTTCTGCGGTGTAAGGATCCAAACCAGCATAGTACATGGAGCCATAAGTCGACTCACCAAAGATGGCGGCAAAAAATGTTGATGCAGACAGGTAAGACCCATATTTACTTGGGTGAAAATTGTCAGGGTCATACAATTCAATAGCAGGGTAACTCTTTCTGAACTGACTCCAAACCATACCTACAGGGGAAACTTGGGCTTGTAACAAATCGGTATATTTGAGATACGTATTTGAAATACGAGCCTGCATGGTTTCGTATGTGTTGATTTCTGCCCATTGACTATTACCATTTTTATAACCCCAAGTCATGTAGAGCATAATTTGGGTGCAATCGCAATTTTTTCGAATCGAATCAGCGATTTGCTTGAAGAAAGGCAAGGATATTTTTTCTGTTTTAGAGTCAGGCTGCGCAGGGGTGTTGCTATGCTCTTGCAGAATTATGTAATCCCACGAACGACTGTTAATTGTTTTGTATGTGCGTTCTTGTTTGCTATGCCAATCCATAGATTTTCCGCCCTCGGTAACGTGTTCAACATGCACCGTCTTTCCTTTACTGATGGCAATTTCTTTAAACATTGTCGGCATGTCATTCATAAACGTGAAGCTATTGCCGATGAACAAAACGCTCAAAGTGTCTTGTGCTTGAGCCGTATTCAAAACCGTTGTGATTCCGAGTAAAAGCGCTAAGTTCTTCATTTTTATAAGTATTGGTGGTTAAAATTCTTGGCAAAAATATAGGTTTAGCCAATGTTCAATCACTGAACTCAAAATTAATGCCGAATTATATTGTTTTATTTAGCGTTTTCATTTCGTTGTATTGGTAAATACGGAAGGAAGTTTTTTGTGTCTGCGAGGCTTTTACCATAGCTTGGGCCACCTCTTTGGCTTGAATGGCTTTGTAGGCTGCAGGAATGATGAAGTTGAAAATGGGCATGATTTTTCTGGCGAGCCATTCTCCAAAACGTTTTTCTTTTCGTTCGCCCAAGAGAAGTGATGGCTGGAAGCTTGCTTTTATTGGTATTTGAGCATCTTTCAAAACGTCTTCTACCTCGCCTTTGATTTTGAGGTAAAAGTTCTTGGATGCTGAATCGGCACCTACAGAGGAGACCAACATATATGCTTCTGCACCGTATTTTTCTGCCGCCTTAATAGTGTTTACGGGAATGTCAAAGTCGATTTTGCGATAATCATTCAGGTCTGGTGTTTTCTTCCGCGTAGTGCCAATGGAGCAATACACGTGGTCGCAATCTTCAAACACATCTTCCCAAGTTTCTGGCCGATTGAAATCCACAATGCGCTGTGTGATTTTGGTGTTGGAAATCAAAATCTCGCGCCTCAAGAGCAAGTGAATCTCTTTGTAATCGGATTGAATAAGAAAATCCAATAGGTGAGACCCGATAAGTCCATTGACTCCAATAAGAATGGCGCGTTTTTGCATGGCACAAATATAGATATCAAGAACACAACATCTTTATATTCTTAGCGTTATATCGAAAAATAATTGTGATGCGTAAAGTTGTTTGTTGTTTTCTGCTGCTCGGCTTGGTGACATTTTCATGCAAGAAGAACCCAAAAGGAATTGATGGTGAATTGTATTCATTATCTAAAGAGAATTCTGGCCATATTTGGTACAAGAACAGCGAGGCGTTTTTGGAAAAAAGTAATGGCAGTGGGCACAATTTCCCTTTTTTGCGCACGCGATTCAATCCTGTTGCAGCAACTCAACTCGATGCCTCAGGAAAAATAATCGATAATGCTGTCTTTCCTGAAGGCTCAGTGGTGGTCAAAGAATTGTACAACAGTTCCAATGAACTTGAACGTTATGCAACGCTTTACAAAAAATCGGATTCTGAGTTTGCAGATGCCAACGGTTGGGTGTGGGGCTACATCGAAAAAAACGGAAAGGTTGTTGAATCTGCCGAGTTGAAAGGCGCATCTTGTATTGGTTGTCACAGCCAAGGGGGCAACATCGACTACATGTTGATGAAGGCCTATTTTCCGTAGATTTTTGCCGCTAAGTCGCAGGGAACATTAAGTTTCACAAACTAATTTTTTGCGAGATACTTCGTGAATCTCTTTGTGTCTTTGTTCAGTTGTCGTTTTTACTTTGTTGTTCTGTACAAATTGCCTTTTATCTAAAATCAACTAATGCTTATCTTCGCTCCATGAAGATCAAACTTTTGGTTGTAGGCGCCACGCCGAAAAATTTCCTCAAGGAAGGCGAAGATTTATACATCAAACGCCTCAACAACTATGTGCCTTTTGAGAAAGTTGAAATTCCCGATATCAAAAATGCCAAAAGTCTGAGCAAAGACCAAATCAAAACGGAGGAAGGAAAATTGCTGCTGCAAAAATTAAACAACATCGATTTTGTTGTACTCCTCGACGAGCGTGGAAAAGAACATCGCTCCGTTGAGTTCGCCGATTGGCTGCAAAATGTTTTTAATCAGGGACCCAAGCAAATCGTGTTTGTAGTTGGCGGACCCTACGGTTTCAGCGATGAGGTTTATGACCGCGCAAATGCTAAATTAGCCTTGTCCAAAATGACCTTTTCCCACCAAATGATTCGCGTGTTTTTCGTGGAGCAACTCTATCGTGGATTTAGTATATTGAAAAATGAACCCTATCATCATGAGTGAAAACATCGATTATTCAACGTTCAAGCGCTTTATTCACAAGGAAGAAGCAGAAGATTTAGTGCTCTTTTTTCAGGAAAAGGGAATTGTTTGTCGGCTAAAGGATAACACTACACATTTTGACGTGAGCTTTTCCAACAATCCCATGCTCAATGACTTTCATGTTGAGGTTGCGAGTCACGATTTTCTTCGGGCTGATGAATTGTTGCAAGCAGAAATGGAGAAGAGTATCCACGAAATTGAATCAGATTATTATTTGTTTTCTTTTTCGGATGATGAGCTTCTTGAAATTGTGAGAAAACGCGATGAATGGAGTTCTTTTGATTTTGTTTTGTCAAAACATATCCTCAAACAGAGAGGGGTTGACTTGGACCAGGCAGTGATTCAAGAAAACTTTGAAAATCGAGTCGAAGAATTGAGGTTGGAGGAAAAGGCCCCACAATGGATGATTGTAGGTGGATATCTTGCAGCATTTTCTGTCATTTTTTTGATTTTTCTTCCAGAATTGGCAATCCCTTTTGCCTTGCTTCTGGGTGTTACCATGAGATTTCGTTATAAAACATTGCCAACGGGTGAAAAGGTTAAATTTTATGATGCGTCATCAAGAAAGCATGGCGCAGTTATTATTGTGCTTGCCATCTTCTTTTCAGTCATCGCTTTGTTTGTGGCTCAGACCGTGTTTGACAGACTATTTAGCTAAGGATAATCCAAATCAGTTAATTCGCTGGAAACCACATTTGCAACTTCACCTCAATTTCTCCAACTACACCATTTGGATTATGCACAAAAACTTTATACTCCCCCAGTAAATCGGAGGGCAGCGAGAATTTCCAAGCGTTGTTGGTGTCCAATTCGAATGTGAGTGCTTGACCTGTGGCATCGTGCTGAATCACAAAATAGATTTGTCCATTACCTGAGGTTTTGGTGATTTGTAATTGGAAATTTTCTTTGCTGCCTGACTTGTTTGAAAGCCTTGTGAGATTGGTATAAAGTGAGTCTGATGAAACGTTTATCTTACCGTCAAAAATGATTTTTGTAGTCTGTTTACTTGGGCTTTTAGATTTATTTACCCGAAGCACTTTTACTTTAGAAACCGCATCACCTTTGTGTACCATTTGATTGAATGGTGTGAAAATAAACAGTTCCTCGAATCGTGAGGTTTCCTCCTCCGGGAAATTCATGTCGCGCTTGGCAAAATGTGAATCCCAGATGATGAGGTCTCCAGTATTGAGTTGTACCATTTCATCGTCAAAAGCCGCAAAACTTTTTTGAATGAAACGCCCTTTTTGATCTTTTAAATTCACATTGGTTTTGTAGGCCACCAAGGGATGATAGTAGTAAACCTTTCCTGCTGGGTTATTCTTCAAATAATCTAGTGTGGCAATGGACGCATCAATTACAGCGAGTTCATCGGGCATTGCTTTTTTGGGAAATGCTTTATCATGAACAAAAGGATAGTCGTAGATACATAATAAGGAAACGAGCGCCATAAGTCCAGTGATAAAGTAGTTCATCCATGCTTTTATCCGTAAAGAATCGAGTGCTAAAATGCTTATAAAAACCAAGCCTGGCAGTCCGTGGATAGCCAAACGACTCAAACCCAAAGCTCCGTTTTTGCCATGGGCCCAGAGATAGGAGTGCACGATTATGATTCCAAAGTAAATGGCTCCGAAATAGAGTGAGATGAATTTGTTTTCTGAATGATTTTCTCTTGTGAAAACATTCTTGATGTAAAGAGTAAGTCCAAATATTAATAGCAAAAGCCCAGGCAAACCTAAATGGAGATGCCAATTTGTAATGTAGTGATACCACGCACCATGACCATAAATATCTGCTGCGTCTTTATATGGATTTTGAGTGAAATACCACCAAAAATCTTCGTGAGTAACCCAACCAACATTACCAAAAAAGACAAACATAATAATGAACAACACGCCATACGGCAAGGCTCTATTTAAGGTCAAAATTATCAATGCTAATGGCAGGAGGAACTGACCTTCACTGCGCACATAGGGCATTATGGCAATCAATAGGGCAAACCAAAACCACCGTTTTTTCAAGGCCAACAAACCAGACAGTAAGGCAAAGAATCCAAAAAGCACTTCTGTCATTCCTCCTAAAACATTCGAGCTGTAATCTAAGGAGCCAAGTAAAATCAATGGGAATAAAGCTATTGCAGGCGTTTGAGTTCGAAAATGCTTGAAAATCTTGAACGCAACAAAGAGGCTTAATGTATAAATCAGAATGTTGAAGAACACATAAACATGAAATCCAAAATACGCGAATGGCGCAGAAAGCATCGTGAAAACAGGTTTGCCCCAATGGTCTAAAAAATCTGAAGGCTGAGAAAAACTGTTGTTGGCAATGAAGTAGTGCGCTAGTCCATCTCCAGTGTCTATAGGAATCTCGTTAAGTTGATGCAATATGATCAAAAGCAAAATCGAACATATCGAGGTGGTGAGGTAAAGCCATTTTTGCATGGCTAAAAGTAGCTATTTCTTTCTGCTGATTTATAAAAAAACGTTGATAGTTTGAAAAAGCCTTTTCATGAATAAATAAGGTGATTTCATGAAAAGCAATTTTTGATTCTAGATTTTCTATAGACTTTTGGCAAAAATTATCAAGAATGAAGAAAGTTTATAAGAGGTTTCAATATGTTTTTTTAGCATTGGGTGTTGTTGCGAGCGCTTTTGTTGCTCATGCACAAGACAATAGAGGTGGTTCTTGTTGGTTTGGTAATTACGAAGCCAATTTTACTGATGCTTCAAACATTTCACCCAACTATTTATTTGCTTTGCCTTATGAAGGTTACAGCGGAATGACTATTACACATTTGTGCATGACGGGCAACAACACCAATTCGGGCGTTCAGTTGGCTTTGTATGCTGATAATAACGGTGCTCCATCTACTTTGTTGGGATATACAGCACTTCACAATGTTGCCCAAGGGCCAATGGTTTTGCCTATTAGTCCGGTGCAGCTTTCTTATACAGGAACATATTGGATTGCCATGATTTTTGGCTCTCAAGGAAATCATGTAAGCATTAATCAGGCTGCTGTAAATACAGTTTGTTACATGACCTATACTTATGGCAATGGGGTTCCACCGACGTTCAATACAGCATTAAATTACGCGGGTCAAGACTTCAATCTTTGGGCCGCAGCAGCTTATTACGTTGAAGAAGATGTGAATAGTTGTGGTCCTTACGTTTTCAATACGCAAACATATACTTCTAACGCAACTGTTGAAACTTCATACAACGACGGTGGTTGTTACACTTTTATCACCACAAACATCAATATTTTCCCTGAGTTGGATTTATCCGTTAGTCAATCGGGAAGTACTCTAACTGCCAATCAAACTGGCGTGGCTTATCAATGGGTGGATTGCAATCTAAAAGGTTTGCCGATTGATGGTGCTACTGGACAAAGTTTCACGCCATCGGAAAGTGGTTTGTATGCTGTTCAAATTACAAGCCCTGATTGTGTAGAATATTCTGAGTGCATAGAGTTAACTGTTTCGGGCGTTGGCACAGAATCAAATCAAGAGCAATTTGTGAATCTTTATCCAAATCCAGCAAACAACTTGCTCAATGTTGAATTAAAAGATTTTGCGAAAATTCAAATTCTCTCTGTTTCTGGTCAAGTGATTTTGGATTTAGATGCTGCACAAACCCATCAAGTGGATTTGTCATCACTAAGTCAAGGTGTTTATTTTGTTCGTGCTAACAACGAAACACTGCGCTTTGTTAAGCAATAGCGACCCTCTTTTATGAAAAAACACGGAAAAGCTGCTCGGAAAACTGAGCGGTTTTTTTGTTTCTTAAACTTAAAAATCCAAAAAGTCATCCCAGAAATCATCCAAATCGCGGCGGTCTTTTTTGGTTGGTTTGCCGTCGCCAAAACTGCGATACACTTTTTGTGATTCTTTGTAAATTTCGAATTTGTTGAGTTCTTCTTGACTGGTAATATCTAACAGGAAATCCGCAAGCAATTTGGGTCCCAAACGTGATTTAGGAAAGTCTAGAATTTTGTATTCAAAGGTTGCATTGTGGCGATTGATACTTATTTTATCACCGAGTTTTACCTCGCGCGACGGTTTTACAATGGTTCCATTCAAACGCACCTTGCTCTTGCTCACCAGATCAGTTGCTTGGGAGCGCGTTTTGGATAAGCGTACAAACCATATATATTTATCTATGCGCATTTTACCACATAAAGAGTTCTTTCAACACCATGGATGCCCACGGAGACCCCGACATTTTTTCTAGAAGCATTTTACGAACCTCTTCTTCGGTCATGGCTTTGCTGGTTTTGTACTTGGGCGTTACTGCTTTGAAATCTGGGTTTAGCACTTCCACTTTGGTTGCAAAATAGACTACACCACCATCTTCTGTTGCCAAACCAAGAATGGCACCCGGTAACCCCATATACGTTTCAGGGCCCACACTCGGAATAATAGCATCACTATACCAAGCATAAAGTCTGGTGGAATCGTCTTGGTCGAAACGAACCATTTGGCACTTGTAACCGGCAATTTCGCGCTTTTTTCCTAGTCTTTTGAATGGCCTGCGCTTCACGGCATCCACAATTACCGCTTCCTCACCCATGATATTCAAGAGGCTATGTCTTATACCCTGGTTGAGAAAAGTAATATGGTTGTTTTTAACTGTAGCCCAATCGCCCCGACCTGCACTTGGCGAATCTTCGAACACAAATACGCTCATGGTGTCGTTGAAATACAAAACGAAATTGTCGAAACGGTATTTCTCTTTTCCAATCCATCTGCGCGTTTCTTCATCGGGAAACTTCTTGTGCAAGTTGGTTTTGCGCTCAAAGGTAATTTTACCCGCACGAACCATTTGTGCCTGTGCCCCTGCAACCAACAACCAACAACCAACAGTAAGCAGCCAAAACTTATTCAAATGTTTCATCTTTTTGTCCTTCTTTTAGTTTGTTCTTAAAATTCCAAGTCAACTTCACCATGAAATAGCGACTAATGATTTCCGTTCGAGAATCAATAATCATATTGGTGGTGATGTTTCGAGAAATTGTTGTGTTCTGATTCAAAATATCATTTGCTGAAAAAGATAAGACCAAATTTTCTTTATCCAAGAAGCGGTAGTTCAAAGACGCGTTGATAATCATATAATTCAAATTGAATCCATCGGCACGCTGCGTGAGAACATTGTAGTTGATGTCTGTTTCGAATCGAAGCCTTTTGAATATTTCCCAACCAAACTCTGCTTCATAAGTGTGTTGCCAAAATGGTTGGTTAGACCCCCTGCCTAGCGTGCTTCTTGGTCGGTTGTAGTTGGTGTTGTATCCCAATGAAACGTAAAGGGTGTCGTTGTCAAACATAAACGACAAACCTCCCCCGGCGCTGAGGTTTTTGGTGTTGTTCATCATGCCATTGATCACATTGTTGTTGTTTCTATAATTGGTGTAAAGATTAGAATTCAAGGTAAGGGCGTCTTTAAAAAAACGTTTCCCTCCGCCAGAATAAGCACCGAACGAGTAGTTGCCATCCACGTTTATTACTTCGCTAATGGTTTGTCCATTCGAATTAAAGGTGATGGAGTTTGAAAAGGCATTGTTGGTTTGTGAAGCATACAAACCGGCCCAAACCCACTCAGATTTAAGTCCGTTCCATGAATTGTAGCGCAAGGTTAGGTCGTGTGAATAGCTGGGCACCAAATCTGCATTCCCAATGAAAATCTGGTTGGGGTTTGTGTTGTCTAATAAAGGTTGAAGTTGACCAATGCTTGGCAGTCTTGCGTCTGTCGAATAATTGATATTGAACTGTGCACTTTGTTTAGGCTTGAAACGATAAATGACTCTAGGTAAAATATTGTTTACATTTTGATTAAATACATCATTGGTAAACAAGTTCAAATTGGATGTGCGGTTGTTTCTAATACGCGCACCTGCTCTTATCATGTGTTTTCCTTTTTCATACCGACCAAACGCCCCTGCGAAATTGACCATTTGTTGGTTTTCGAAACTATTCGAGAAAAGCGTATCGATCGTATTGTATTGCCCAGTGCCATCTTGATTGAAAGTTTGAACACCATTTTTAGTCTCGAAGTAGTTCAATTGGTATTCGAATTCAAGTCTTGTGAATTTGTTGATTGGTTGCCAATAGACACCGCGTGCGAGGTGTCCGACTCCGTTCAAGGCACCTCTTTTTTGTTGATCAAAAACAGAAAACTCAGAGCTATCTGCTAAGAAAATATTTCTATTGTTGATGCTCCCAAAGGAGTTTTTGTCTTGATAATCAATTTGATAGCTAAGGATTAGTTTTTGATTTCGATTTTTAAAACTGCGCTCATATTTGGTGAGATTCGAGAAGGTCATTTCTTCTGAATTGTTCTCATTGTCCATGTAGCTGTCACTGAAAGGATCGCGGTTATTATTCAAAAAGCGCGAGAAATTGTTAGCGCGTTGTTCCATGGTACTCATTTTGAATTGAGGACGAATGGATAATACCGAATTGGAGTCTATGGCAAAATCAAAAGACAAATTGATGGCGTGGTTTACATTTCTGTTTTCCCCGCGATTTTGATCGATAATGGCATAAGAACTATCGGCAAAGAAAAACTGACG
>DIUF01000124.1 GCA_002422285.1 Flavobacteriales bacterium UBA6165
CTGTTTTTGGCGATGTATCTGTAAATGACATCGCGCAAGAAATTGGGCACAATCCAAAAAACCAGGACCATGGACCAAGGAAACCTGAGGTATTTGGCGATTTTTAGTGCGGCGCGAGATTGGTTAAACATCTTTTTTCCATCAAAGAACAATACAGAATCCACAAAGTCCTCCGGGTAGCCGTATGCTTTGAGTAAGTTTTGGCCAAACTCAGACTGCAAAGAGGCAAAATACAAGTCCGATTGGCGCTCGCGTTCTAAAATAAACTGAACACTTTTATTGCAGAGATTACAGTGCCCATCGAAAAGAACAATTCGATTCATTCTATTCATTTTTAAATCTAAAGATACGATTTGTGCGTTAAATCGAAGTCAGGTCGTAATATTTAATTCCATACTTTTGCTTCGCCTGGCCTCAAAGCAACGAAATGAAAAAATATTTGCATTCAGATTTTTCCAAAAATGTTTTCCGACTGATGACTGGTACAACAATTTCGCAGCTCATCCCCTTTATTACGATGCCTATTCTAAGTAGGCTGTTCACACCAGAAGAATTTGGTTTATACGCATTTTATTTCTCACTGGTAACGTTTCTAGTTGTAATTTCAACCGGGCGGTATGAGCTGGCTATTCCATTACCCAAACAACATTCAGAGGCCTGGCAAATCCTATTATTATCCTTTCTTATTCTATTTGGCTTCAGCATCTTAACCCTAACCACTATTATCATTTTTAACTCTTATTTTTTGGAGCTTTTGAATCGACCTCAGTTAGGATTTTGGCTCTACGCACTTCCTCTTTTCATTTTTCTAACGGGTTCCTACAACATTCTAACCATTTGGTTACACAGAATGAGAGAATTCGGTGCCTCTGCAAACTCAAAAGTTCAATTAAGTTTTTGGGAAAATCTAGTCACGCTTCTCATGGGCTTAAGGAAAAATGGTATTTCGTTTCAAAACATAAACGAGAAACTGAATACCCTTTTCACCAAATCAAATGTTGTTCTCAGTTTAAATAATATTGGATTTGGAGGTCTATTAATCGGAAGGTTGGCAGGTTTATTTGCATCAAGCATCTATTTTATGTTCAAAATAAAGAAAAACATACCTCTAGATTCTGTTTGGGTTAACAAACCAACCATGAAAAAGCTGGCTGTGGAATATCGTGATTTCCCAAGAATAAACATGCCACATGCTGTTAGCGATGAATTGAAAAACAGTGGTCTCTCATTCACTATTCTCTATTTTTTCATGGATCGTGTACTTGGAATTTATAACCAAACTTATCGTTTACTGCGGGCTCCACTAGGCATTATTGGCTCTGCTTTTGGTCATGTGTTTTTTCAAGAAGTTGCAGAACTCAGCTATTCCAACCAACCAATTTCTGGGTTAATATTCCGAACGCTTAAGAAACTCTTTTTAATTGCTTTGCCATTATTTACCATGATTTTCATTTTTTCACCATGGTTCTTTACAATTTTTCTGGGTGAGAAATGGTCAGATGTTGGTGTTTATGCGCAATACATGACACCATGGTTATTCGTTAACTTTATCTTCTCCCCTGTTTCGCAAGTAGCACTAGTTATTGGCAAACAATTTGCCTTTTGGATGATCAATCTAATCAGTAGCATATTGGTCTTTGCTTCCATGATTGTTGCGGGCTTGGTTTTCAAGGATATCAAATCAGGATTGATAATAATCTCGATAACTCAAGTTTTATATAGTATCTATATGTATTGGTGGCTTCAAAAAATCGCTAAAGACCATGATGCGAAAAATGTACAAGTATGATATCGTCTTTAAAAAACATCGTTCATAAACCCGAGCTCTTAGGAGCAATTTTTATCATAGCGGTCATTCTCGGTCCTGGTGTCTCCTACGGCGGTTTGTATTTATTTCATGTCGTTTTGCTTGGTCTTCTTCCGGTTGTTTTAATCAATTCAGAATTGAGACTGCGCTTATTTACAACACTAAAGATACCGCTAAATTTACTACTCATATTGGCCTTGTTATGGACAGCGCTTAGCTTTTTGTGGGCAGACAACAAATCTTATGCTTTGGTGAGTATTGTTCAATTCAGCATGGGAATACTCATAGTCTTGTTTTGTCAAGTTTTCATTGAAAAAAAGAAAACATTCGCTTATTACAAAGAAAACATACTCTTGCCCCTGTTATTAGTCGTTTTGGCCATCGCGCTTTTGGAAATCTATACAGATTTTAGATGGCCTATTTCTTCTGTTTCCTATAACAACCATTGGTTTGGCAGAGAAAACGTGATTATTGAGAACATCAAAACAGAACGAATCCCTGGTTATCTTTACGCTTCTCCTACGGTCTTCTTTTGGAACCCGAATAACTTAGCCGTATTTCTCTGCTTATTCATACCATTTATAATGAAGAACAATTGGAAGTATTATTTGCTTTTTGTTATTACCCTAATCGTTATAGTGCAGACCAGTTCGAGATTGACCTTGATTTCGTTATTGTTCATCCTCATATTAGTTTCGCTTCTAAACAGAAAAAAAATTCAATTTTTAGGGCTGTACATGGCAACGCTCTTTCTGCCTATGATTTTCTTCGGAAATAGTTTACTCGCAATAAAAGCAAATGAACCTGTTTCCAAATTAACGGGTACCGATGTGCTTTCAAAGGTCAGTTTGTTTGGAACAAACAAAAGCAATAATATACAAGAAGATGATAACTCGCAGAGCATAAGAAAACAGCTTTATACCCAAGGGCTCCAGTACATCCAAAAGTCGAAAATGCTAGGTGTTGGCGCGGGAAATGCTGAGTGGCTCAACTACAGGCAAAAAGAAAAAACAAATGGGACCACAAGCGTTCATTTTTACTGGTTGGAGTTGGTCATCAACGGAGGGATAATAATGGGCATATTAACACTATTATACTTTATAAAAATCATAACAAGTCTCTGGAAATTGCGTAGCAATGAAATCTCCCAAACGTTTTTATGGACCTTAATGCTTTTCGGGATGGCGGTCATTTCATTGAGCTCTGCCCACTATTTTCTGCCATACTATGCCTTTCTAGGAATTCTTTCTGCTTGGATAAATTTGAATAATCAAGACCATGAAAAAGACCTTATTGCTGGCTGATGCCAATTCCAATCATACGCGGAAATGGATTTTGCTCTTGAAAAAGCAGCAGCATCTAGTGGCGCTTTTCAGTTTTTATCCTCCGAAGGACAATTGGTTTGAAAAAAACGAAATTGAATACCATTCATTTTACAGCAACAATAAGGTTTCGCTCTTCAAAAAAATGAACTATCCCATGGCCTTTTTCAAAGCGAAAAAAGTAATGCATGGATTTCAAGCAGATATAGTGAATGCACATTATGCCACAAGTTATGGACTTTTAGGTGCGTTGTTGAAACCTAAAAAACTCATCACCAACTTCTGGGGCTCAGATGTTTTTGTGTTTCCAAAAAAGAGTTTTCTTCACGCCAAATTGCTGCGCCACATACTTTCAAAATCAGATTTGATTTGTTCTTCCAGTTTGGTGATGTCTAAGGAAATAAATCGATATACAAACAAAGAAATCGCTTACATTCCATTCGGCATCGACCTGAATGAATATCCAAGAAAGTCAAGTAAGGCTAGCGTTTCGAAAGAAAAAACGATTGTTTTAGGCGTAGTAAAAACCTTAGAATCTGTTTATAGGATTGATGTTGCCATTGAGGCAGTTCGTTTACTCAATCAAACTTTTGATTACCAATTTGAATTGCATATTGCTGGTTCTGGTGCATTAGAATCTGAACTGAAAGCTCGAGCCACTGATGCTGTAAAATTCCACGGCAAAATTCAGCAAAGTGAGGTTCCGGCTTTCTTACATAGTTTGGATTTGTTCTTGAACACAAGTGATTTCGAAAGTTTTGGTGTTTCAACAATTGAAGCTATGGCATGCGGAATTCCAGTTATAGCTCACAATGCTGGCGGATCTGCAGAAATCATTACTGATGAATCATCTGGATTTTTGTATAGCCCAAACATTCCTGAAGAACTGGCCATGAATATTTATGACATCGTTGAGAATGGTACGATTTTAAATGAAATTGCCGACAATGCACATCGGCTCGTTTCTGAAAAATATAGCCTCAACCAAACCTTGATGCTTTTAGAAAAGTATTTTTAACCGAACTGCTCCTCTTCGCTAAAATTCATCAAAGCAAAAATAGTGAAGAACAGTGAAAAGAACAGCGAACCAGCAAGCGTGTTGAGATACGACTCAAATAGAAACACTATAATCGCTGCAAAACTCCAGCTTGCAAGCATAAAATTCTTGGTTTGAAGCGCCCGTCTTAATGCCAATACCAATGGAAAAATCAACAGCACAATCCCAATCAAGCCTAAAGCCAATCCAGTTTGCAAATATTCATTGTGGGCATTGAGTTCAACACTTAAAGCTCCTGTGTAACCCTTTTCCTCGTATGTTTTAAAAAGTTCATCGTTGCCATCGCCTGTTCCAAAACCGAAAATTGGTGCTTTGGCTAATGTGACCTTTGCCGCCATCCAAGCATGCACACGAGCCTGAGTGGATTCAGTAGATGTTGGGTCAAGCTGTTGATTTTGTACATCGCGAATCGCTTGAATGCGTTCTTGGGTGTTGGGCACAAAAAAGTAAAAAACCAACAAAACCAATATGGCCAATAGTCCACTGTATGCCAAATAAATCAACTTTTTGAACCGGTAAGCCACTTGAAAACCTAACACAGCGCAAAGCACCACAAGGACCAATAAAGCCGCCTTTGCATATGACAAAAAGATCAAAGCTAACAAAATACAAAAGGCTAATATAGTCCAGATATTTAGGTGCTTTTTTCTGTTTTGCAAGAACAAATTAATGAGAACAAAAATAGCCATCAATACAAAAACGGCATAATAGCCCGGATGCATAAAAAGACTTGTCAAATGACTGGAAAACAAATAATTGTAACCCACAGGGATAGCATTCAATGTACCGCTCTCCCAAGCGCTTTGCTCCTGAAAATAGAACGTTAGTCCGCGTACAATGCAAATCAAACTGCCCAACGTTGCCGCTCCGATAAAGCCTGTCGCATATTTCTCTTTGTTCTTTTGCCAATGGGCATGAACTAAGGTGGGCAACACAATGGGTAAAATAAACAAAGAAAGGCGTGTTTCAATTTTTTGAAAACCATAGGTCAAATTCTCAGTATAAAATAAGCCGAGTCCATAAACCAAAAACAACAGGGGTAGCGCGAAAAAGTACTTATTAGCCTTTAGAAATAACCATTTCTCTGAGAATTTACCTTCATAAACCCAGATAATTAGCAACAAAATCATGAGTACCAACAAGGCTTTTGGCAACAGAAAAGGGCTGATTAGCAAACTTATAATCAGAATTTGAGTGGATTTGGCTATGAATGAATTTGAGTTTTCCATCGGATGCGAAAGTAATAAAGTTGACGGTATTGGCTTGTAAGAATTACATTTGTATCACAACAAATTATGAGCAACCCACTAAAAATATCATCCCTCATTGAAGCTGATTTTCAAAATAGACTCACCACTGACCAAACCAAATGCGTTGAACTGTGGGATCAATTCTTAACGCATGATGCTATTTATAAATGCTTCGTGCTGAGGGGTTATGCCGGTACGGGTAAAACAAGTTTGATTGGCTCCTTGGTGAAAAGTTTGCCTCAACTCAAAATCAAAACAGTGCTGATGGCGCCAACAGGTAGAGCGGCCAAAGTGTTTTCGCAGGCGGCCAACAAAAAGGCATCCACCATCCACAAAAAAATCTACCGCCAAAACACAGAACCCGGTGGTGGTTCGCGCATGGTTTTGATGCCTAATCTGCACACCGACACCATTTTCATCATCGATGAGGCTTCCATGTTGGGCGATTACACCATGAACAAACAAGGCGATATTTCGCAGCGCAATTTACTCGAAGATGTCTTTGAATATGTGTATTCTGGGAAAAATTGCCACATGATTTTGGTGGGCGATAGCGGTCAGCTGCCTCCAGTAGGTGCCGATTTTAGTCCAGCTTTGTCGATGGAATATTTAGACAACCACTACGCCAACGTGCGTTTTTGGGACCATCAATTGAACGAGGTGGTGCGTCAAAAACACGACAGTGGCATACTCTTCAACGCCACACAAATACGCAATTTGGAGCACCACCAACACCCCATTATTGACTCATCTTTCCCAGATATCATTCGCTTGGACGGGGGCGAATTGCAGGAAGCTCTCGAAACTTGTTACAATGAATTTGGCGCCGAAGAAACTTTGGTGGTGTGCCGAACAAACAAGCGAACCAACATCTACAACCAACAAATTCGCGGGCGCATTTTGTGGATGGAGGAAGAAATCAATCAAGGCGATATGATGATGGTGGTGCGCAACAATTACCATTGGCTCGAAGAAAACAGCGAAGCAGGATTTTTGGCAAACGGGGAACTTTTCCAACTCAAACGCATCCACCGCCAAGAAGATTTATACGGCTTTCGATTTGCCGAAGTCACCATCCAATTGGTCGATTATCCCAGCCATGAAGAAATTAGGTTGATGCTCAATCTGGATGCGCTGGCCGTTGAGGGGCCCAATTTAACCCGCGACCGCATGAAAGAATTGTTCTTCGAAATTGAAAAAGACTATGCCTACGAAAAGAACAAAAAGAAACGCTACGATTTGATTTTGGGCGACAAATATTTCAACGCCATTCAAGCCAAACACGCTTATGCCGTTACCTGTCACAAAGCGCAAGGTGGTCAATGGGATGCCGTTTTGGTCGATGTGGGCTTTTTGCCAGAGGGACCAGAAAACCACGATTTTCACCGCTGGCTTTATACGGCTTGCACAAGAGCCAAATCAAGGCTTTATTTCGTGAATTTGGATGATGCTTTTTATAAAAGCTGACGCAAAAAATAGTGGATGAAATGTTAACAACATTTATGACGCAAAATATAATTGTAACTTCTGCTGAAACAAAATTTATTTATCTTCGCGAATCATCTGACTGGGCTTCAATTTAAGCACACTTCAGTATTGTTTAATTTACAAGATGAAATCATGAGCAACACAGAAAAAACAAGATACTCCGACGAAGAACTTCAAGAGTTCAAAGAATTGATACTGGATAAGTTGGAAAATGCCAAAGTAGATTTAGAACTACTGAAAAGTTCCTTGTCGCTTAAAGACGATCACGGCACCGATGATACCGGACGCGCTTTCAATATGATTGAAGACGGTTCAGAAACATTGTCACGAGAAGAAATCGCTAATTTGGCTATGCGTCAAGAAAAATTCATAACGAATTTGAAAAATGCTTTGATTCGAATCGAAAACAAAACATACGGTATTTGTCGCGAAACAGGTAAACTGATCCGCAAAGAACGTCTGAGATTGGTACCACATGCCACTCTGAGTATAGAAGCAAAAAAAGCGCAAGGGTAAAAACATGGCTGCCAAAAACAGAGCTTGGATGGCCTTTATGGTAATCCTCATTATCCTAATTTGCGACCAAGTCTTAAAATATTGGATCAAAACCACCTTTTTTCCCAGTGAGCATCGCAATTTGATTGGCGAATGGTTCCGTTTTCTCTATGTAGAAAACCAAGGAATGGCTTTCGGTGCTACCTTCGGCAGCGGGATGTTTGCCAAGCTTTTCTTAAGTATCTTTAGATTGTTGGCCGTTGGTTTTGGCGTATATTACCTCATTCAAGTAATCCGTGACAGCGAAAAACGTATTGGTTATGTCTTGGCCATCAGTCTTGTTCTCGCGGGTGCAACTGGTAATTTATTGGACAGCGCTTACTATGATTATTTATTCCCTTTCAACCCTGATTTGCCTTACAACTGGGTTTATGAGAAAGGATATCCTGTTTATGTAGATGGCGAACCTATGTTGAGGAAAACTGGTTTTTTACTCGGTAATGTTGTCGATATGTTTCAGTTCAATGTTCAATACCCCAAATGGATGCCCTTTGGTTTAGCTGGTGAAGATATCTTTAGCGCGATTTGGAACGTGGCAGATGCGTCCATTTTTTGCGGTATTTTGATTATTTTAATGCGCCAAAAAGCTTTTTTTCCATCGAAGAGAAAAGTTGAAAAAATGGACGATGTTGAATTGGGAGTATATACCATACAAGACAATGATGCTGAAGAAACCAAAACCAACGCAAATAAAGAGCATGATAGTTCAAATTGAAGCTTAACCTATTTAAGAAGGAGACGTTTCTTCTTTTTTCTCTGTTTTGTCTATGCGCTCGCTTCTTTAAGTTTCACATTCCTAACATGTGTAAATTAGGCCTGAAGTAAAAAAACAAACCAATTGTCTTGACAAATCTGTTGTTTTTTGGGCACCAAGATGTAAATTGTAAAGACTAAAAACTGTAGCGAAATTAGATTGGTTGCTTCAATCTACTACTCTCTAATCAGGTGAACAAAACCATGGTTTTCAAATGTATCACCCTGAACACTGAGGAGGAACAATTTATAGAAATATACCCCTTCCGGAACATCAGTCCCAGATTCATTTTTTCCGTCCCATCCAAAATCATAGTTGTTGTAGGTTCGAATAACTTGCCCCCATCTATTCAAAATCAGCACTTCAAATTTCTCCACGCGATTAAATCCAAGCGGGTTAATCAATTGGAAATAAGAATTGACATTATCTTCAGGATTAGGTGTAAATACGTTTGGGATTTGATAGGTTATATCATTTATTATGACAACAATAGTCAGAGTTGCGGTATCAACACATCCGTTTTCTATCGCCGATAATGTAACTGTATAAATCCCGTAATTTTCAAAAACATGCGAAACTTGGTTAAAACTACCAAAGCTTGTATTGCCATCACCAAAATTCCAAGTATAATTCGTTGCTCCGCTGGAGGTATTCGTAAAATTTACTACAAGAGGCTCAAAACCTTCCATTGGATCTGCAAAAAAGCTTACAATTGGTGCAGCAAAAGCAGTAACAGAATAAGACGCTGTGTTTGAACATCCTCCAGCATTTGTAGCAGTTAATGTAACTTGATATGTTCCAGGCGTGTAAATATGTGTTGGCGATTGCTGTGTTGATGTGCTGCCGTCACCAAAATCCCAAATCCAATTGGTCACAGGAAATTGATTTTGTGTCAAATTCTGGAAAACCACCGGCTCGGTATAACAAACGTCTAAAACACTAAAATCGACTTGTGGATAGTCATAAACCTGAATTAAAATTGGCTCAGTAAACGTTTCATTGCATGTAGACACCCGAACTCGGAAATATATATTACCCACTGTTGTACCTGTGTACAGATAGGTTGGTGACGTAGCATTTGGAATATCAACGAATGGCCCACCAAAATTGTTAGACGATTGCCATTGTATTAATCCGTACTGACCAGATAATGAAATAGTAGTCGATTCTCCTTGACACAATATTGGCGGATTAGCAGTCAGCGTGCCAGCAACTGCCGACAAATCTGCAATAACATTTACAGTTTGATTTAGCGTAACATTTGGGCAGTAAGGAATATCAAACGTTGCCGTTACTTCATATACTGTATTTTGTGTTGGACAAACGATATGTTCACTTCCAGCACCTAATCCTTGATTCCATGAAAGTGATGGTATGGAACATCCATTGCTGTAAGAAGCAGTTATCGTGGAACAATCAGGCGCACATATAACAGGTGGATTGGCAGATAGTGTCAACTCAAACACAGGCGCATCAGTCCCTATGGTAAAGTACCCAACTGCTGACCAATCAGACCAATAGTTATAGCCCGTGTGCTTATCTCTAACGCGATATTTATAAGGCAGGCCAGGACATAAGTTTTCTAGAGGAAAAGAATACACTGGATACGGTTCACTACCCCATGTCAATGAGGAACCAGAGCCAGAGCCTTTACAAACCGTAATCCCTGGCTGCAAATTTGCGAGACCAGAGAAATTTGACTGTTCACAAATCAACTCCATTTCAAAAATGAAACAACACTGCCATTGCGAGGTGCTTATAACCTGAAAGTCTATGGTTGTTGGCGTTATAGTATGTGATACCAACGGTGTTAAATACGGTGAACAACTAAAACCATAAGTAGTTGTGAGCAGAACTAATCCAAATAGTATTTTATTCATAATCAAAGTGTTTGGCATTTATCGTAACGAAAAAAACAAACAAGTAGTTGCATGACCCAATCAAATACATACTTTGTTTATTAAAAAACATGTAAGTATAACACTCTTGGTTTGTAAAAACGAATTGATCAACTAAGTATCAACGATTGTGAGTTCTTTCCAAGTACCTGGCGTTCAGTAAGTATGTGTTCTTAAGTATAATTAACATAAAAACTTTGTTCTACTTTCAGGACTTGCATATTTTCACGCTTAAGAAATTTATTCAGTAAGAAAATCAAGAATGCCTCTTTTGATGAACACAATACTTTCATTCAAAACCTGCTCAACGAGCAAAGTGTATTCCTTGTTCATTACGTTTTTATCAATTGCTATACTGTCTATAGGCCATACACAAAACTTAGAAATCAAGGTCATTGATAAAAGCACGAATACGGCGCCATTCAGCACGGTTTATTTGAGAAATTTATCAAACAACTCGGTGAATCTGGTCCAGGCATTTGCACAAGATGTGGCCTTAGACCCTGAAGCCAAATATGAAATCATTTGCGGTGGTTACAACAGATTAACGCTTTCAGGCGAAGAAATATTAAGAACCAAAACAATATACATCCGACCATTAGAATACACCTTTGGAGCTGTTCAAGTTGAAAAACTCAGTAAAAAATCTATATTGAAAATTTGGGAGCGCACCTTAAACAACAGTCGAAAAACTCAACACCGAAGAAATCCTACAAACTATGTGCATTTTCTATCCTCTGAGCAAGACAAACAAGTGCGCGAAGTATTGTTGTGCTATGGACAAGTTTCAAACGAGAAAAGTCAAGCCCGCTTTCGCATAACGGGTGGCGATTTCCGAATTCAAAAAAACAATCCCTTTTACAATTTTCACACCTCTTTTTGGGTCTTGGAAAACTGTACCTTCCAACACAGACCACTATTTAACAATCTGCCTTCACAAGTTCCAATCGCTGCTTTGGAACCTTATAGAGTTTATTCCAATTCTAGCGTATCAGACTCCTTGGTTTTGATAGAATTTATCAAAAACGACGGCAAATTATACGAAAAGATATTGGTCAATAAAAACACGCGATTTCCACGAACATCAAGTGTAACCATTAAAAATGACTGGAGCTTTAAGTACCTGGGTGGTGACCCCGTACGCATAGACTCTGCCCATATTCGCGTTGACTTTTTTTCAAATTCTTTCATACCTGAACAAATCCATTATCACATCGTTTTTTCCGACAGTTCACCCATACATGTTCAAGGATTCTTTATGGCGAGCGAACCCGCTGAATTCAAACAAATCAATACCAAAATAGGGGCTTATCAACCCAGACACATGTATGAACAAATCATCACGAAGCGGCAAAATTTAATATCGAATAAAGTGATTGACCCAAAACTTCTAGACTCACTCTTCTTGCCAGGTGAAAAAAACGAAAGCTTTCTGCTAACGCAACTCTCTAATAATAAAACCTTGATACATCACAGTTATGATGAGCTACTTGAACAGTTTCTTGTGATCAATTCTGCGCATGGCAGCATGTATCTAAACAACCAACGGGTGCAACATCAAAATGCTATTGATTTCACTTGGTTCGCAAGAATTACTGAAGAAAAAGAACTATTGCTGTTCACTAGTTTTTTTGGACAAAGCTACCTGCTCACAAATAACGAATATTGGTGGCATAGACTTTTGGCTATCTATTGCGCAGAATACATTGAGCAACAACGCCTGAGAACATTGGCAGAAGCAAAAAACATTTCTGATTGGGAGCAAAAATTGGATTTCATTAAAAAACGGAAAACAACAGTCGACTTCGAATTGAAAAAACTACTTGCATTCCCATTGAGATATTCCCCTGACTACATCATGCTCTATATCCATAAATCATCAAAGAATGTGAAAGCAGACCTTCTACAGTCGTTTTTCAATAGCGTGTTTATGAACATCATTGACATTCCTTACGAGGCCCTTCCCAGCCTCAAATTGCTATGGTCAAATCCAAACTTAATTTATTTAGATAAACAAGCGCTTTCTCGGTTCTATATAGAACTTTATGAAATATCCCTACAGCAACACAAATCTGGTAAAATTGTATTGTATCCTGCTCAACTTCTTTCGATGTTCGAAGAGCTGGTCTGGGTAGTAAATCTGATTGAAGAAAAAGCAAAACTCTGCATCTTGATTGAAGAGGTAGAAATTCTACTTAATATTCCAAGCTACAATGCCTGTGAGAAGAAATAAAAAAGCCCCTCAACAAATTGAAGGGCTTAAATAAAATAATATATGCCAGATTTATCCATTCAAGGCCTCTGCTCCACCAACAATCTCCAAGATTTCGTTGGTAATTGCTGCCTGACGTGCTTTGTTGTAAACCAATTTCAACGAACGCTGCATTTCAGATGCATTGTCGGTTGCTTTGTGCATCGCAGTCATTCGAGCGCCATGTTCAGATGCAAAAGAATCTAAAATGCCTTTGAACAATTGAATGCGGATTGTTTTCGGGATAATATCCAACACAATCTCCTCTTTCGATGGCTCAAACAAATAATCGCCAGCAGCACTTTCGTCAGCTTTCAATTCTGTTTTTGTGATAGGCAACAATTGCTCTTCCGTAACGATTTGATTGGCAGCATTCACAAACTGATTGTAAACCAAAACCACCTTATCAAACTTGCCAGCGGCAAATACCTCCATCAACAAATCACCAATTTTTGCAACCTCTTCGAAAGTAAGATTGGCGTAAATATTCTCCAAATCACTTGGCAAAGTATCTGTTTTGTCGAGCAATCCACTGCTTTTGAATGCATCTTTGGCTTTCTTACCAATTGGTAAAACCGTTACATTCGCCTTGGTTTCAGAAGCCAAAACTTGAACACGCTTGATGATGTTGTTGTTGAAACCACCACACAAACCACGGTTTGAAGTTATTGCAACATACAACACATTTTTTTCCTCACGGATGTGCGACAATGGATTTTCACTCATATCCAAAGAAGAGCTCAAATTACCCAAAATCTCGCGCAATTTTACAGCGTAAGGACGCATCTGCGTAATGGCATCCTGCGCTCGCTTCAACTTAGCAGCAGAAACCATCTTCATCGCTGAAGTGATCTGCATGGTTGAGCCAACAGACTGGATTCTATTACGTATTTCTTTTAAGTTAGCCATTCGCCTATATCTTTAGATACTAGTATTTATCAGACAATTCAGATGCCACACGAGAAAGAATCTCAGTAATTTCATCTGTGAATTTACCTGCTTTCAAATCGTTCAATACATCCTTGTGTTTTGCGTCCAAATAATTCAAATACTCTTTTTCAAACTCTTTAACACGGTTCACAGGAACTTTCTTCAATAAACCTTTTGAACCCGCGTAGATGATAGCAACTTGCTTCTCAACAGACATTGGGTCACCTTCACGTTGCTTCAAAATTTCCACGTTGCGAGCACCTTTGTCCAAAACCGCTTTTGTAGCAGCATCCAAGTCGGAACCAAATTTTGCAAACGCTTCCAATTCGCGGTACTGAGCTTGATCCAGCTTCAATGTACCAGCCACTTTCTTCATTGATTTAATCTGAGCAGATCCACCTACACGAGATACCGAGATACCTACATTAATCGCTGGACGTACACCAGAGTTAAACAAGTCTGTTTCCAAGAAAATCTGACCATCTGTAATCGAAATTACGTTGGTTGGGATATATGCAGAAACGTCACCCGCTTGAGTTTCGATGATTGGCAAGGCAGTCAACGAACCACCACCTTTCACTTTGCCTTTCAATGAAGGAGGCAAGTCGTTCATGTTAGCAGCAATTGCGTCATCATTGATAACTTTTGCAGCACGCTCCAACAAACGAGAGTGAAGGTAGAATACGTCACCTGGATAAGCCTCACGTCCTGGAGGACGACGAAGCAACAAAGAAACCTCGCGGTAAGCAACTGCTTGCTTAGACAAGTCATCAAAAACAATCAAAGCCGGACGACCTGTATCGCGGAAATATTCACCAACAGCTGCACCAGCCAAAGGAGCATAAAACTGCATTGGAGCAGGGTCAGATGCATTGGCAGCTACGATAGTAGTATATTGCATTGCGCCTGCATCTTCCAATTTTTTCACGATACCCGCAACTGTTGAACCTTTTTGTCCGATAGCTACATAGATGCAGTAAACTGGTTGACCAGCGTCAAAAAATTCTTTCTGATTGATAATCGTATCAATTGCAACGGTTGTCTTTCCAGTTTGACGGTCACCAATGATCAACTCACGCTGACCACGACCGATTGGAATCATCGCATCAACCGCTTTGATACCTGTTTGAAGAGGTTCGTTTACTGGCTGACGGAACACAACACCTGGTGCTTTTCTTTCGATTGGCATTTCGAACATTTCGCCCAAGATTGGACCTTTACCGTCGATTGGGTTACCCAAAGTATCCACAACGCGACCAACGATGCCTTCACCAACGTTCAAAGAAGCAATGCGGCCAAGTCTTTTCGCTGTATCACCTTC
>DIUF01000083.1:0-15301 GCA_002422285.1 Flavobacteriales bacterium UBA6165
CTTAACATATTGGTTTATTGCGATGGATTAAACACTTGTTTATCAGTGTTATAAGCCCTTAATATTGAGCTCAAAATCTTAATAATTCATTAAAGTTTACTTGACCCATGCACCGCGCGAATCTGTCTTTCTTTGCAGCATTAATTTCTGCACTATGTATAAGATGTTTAAGTCGATTTTGCTTGTTTTTTTAACGATTAGCGCCAGCGCCCTAAGTTTCGCTCAAGACTCTTTTGTTACGGGCACTGTTTACGACGAAAAAGGCGAGCCGCTGCCCTTTGTTAATGTCATTTCGCTTGAGCACAAAGTAGGTAAAGCCACAGATATCAATGGTGTTTACCGATTCAAAGTTCCACAAGGCATCAATACAATCCGCGTGTCGTTTACGGGCTATATCAGCGATTCAGTTGTAATTGATGTAAAGCCAGGCGAAACATATAAAAAAGATTTTATTTTATTCGAAACTACTACAACCAAATCAGAAGTTGAGATTTTCGCAATTCGTCAAACCAATACAGAAATTGCAGTAATTCAAGAGGTTAAAGAAAGTAAGCAAGTGGTAAATGCCGTTTCTGCTGAGATGATTTCGAAGACTGGTGACAGTGATGCTGCTGAAGTTGTTCGTCGTATTCCAGGGGTTACCGTGGTTGGTAATAATTTTATCATGATTCGTGGTTTGTCGGAACGCTACAACAACGTATTGCTTCACGATGTTTTTGCCCCAAGTATGGAAACCGATGTCAAGTCCTTTGCTTTCGACATCATTCCTTCCAATATGATAGACCGTATCTTGATTTACAAGAGTCCGTCACCAGAATTGACAGGTGAATTTTCAGGTGGTGTGGTAAAAATCTACACGAAAAGTATTCCAGACACCAATTTTACGTCTATCAGTTACTCAAATACGTATAGAAATGGAACGACATTCGGTAATTTCAAACAACCAGAGCGAACTGCTTGGCATTGGACAGGTTTTAATGATGGATATAATGCTTTGCCAGCAGGTTTGCCGAATAATTTCTCCACCGTTACGGATGTTGATAGATTGACACAACAAGGAAGAAAATTCAACAATTCTTGGTTGCCAACTGAATCAATCGCCGCGCCAGATTTGAACATTTCTTTTACACATGGACATAAATTCAAGTGGGGTAAAATTGACGTAGGTAATATCACGGCAATCACCTATAACAATTCGAGAACCTTATTTTTATCTGAACGAAGCGATTATAATGCCTACGACTTCACCAATGATAAAAGTCAATTTATATACACCTTCAACGATGATGTTTACAGACAAAACGTGAGAACAGGTATCTTGCACAACTGGGCATTTAGAATCAATTCACGTCACACCATTGAATTCAAGAATATGTTCAATGTGTTCAGTGAAACAGAATATATCCACAGAACGGGTTATGACTATGAGTTCAATTATGCGCCAAGCAACCATTCTTTTCAACAGGTTTACCGCGGTATTTATTCGGGCCAATTGATGGGTAAACACGTATCAAAAAATGAACGAACTGCACTGAATTGGACGGCTGGATACGGTTATTCTTATCGCGACCAACCAGATTATCGCAGATACAGAAGTGATGTTGATACCGCTAGTGGTGTTGCTCAACTTTTCGTTGGAGTACCTGTTTCTCCAAACTATTTGGGTCGATTCTTTTCAGACATGAGAGAGAACAGCCAAGCGGGTAGTGTCTTGTTGACCCATAAATTGGGCGACGACATCAAGAATCCTATCTTGTTGAAAACGGGTGCTTTTGTTGAACGAAAATACAGAACCTTTAACGCGAGAAACTTGGGCTTTGTGCAATCCGATTTCAGCCAGTTTGATCAAAATCTCTTGGATGGCACCATTGATGAGCTTTTTGCTCCTGAAAACATCAATTCTTCAACGGGTATTAAAGTAGCCGAATCCACCAACCCTTCGGATTCATACCGCGCAAGAAACATCTTGTTGGCTGGATTTGTTGGTGCTGAAATTCCATTTTTACAGAGATTCAATTTGAACACAGGTGTTCGTGTAGAATTCAACCAGCAGCAATTGACAAGCCGCTTGCTTTCTGGTGCTCCTGTGCTTATAGATAATCCAATTTTGAGCATTTTGCCATCAGCAAATTTGACCTACAGCATCACGAAAGACGATAAAATGTTGTTGCGTTTGGCTTATGGAAAGAGCGTGAACCGTCCTGAATTCCGTGAGTTGGCTCCATTTGCCTTCTACGACTTTAACTTCAACTTGGTAAAAAAAGGAAGTGATTCGCTTCGCACACCAGTGATTCACAATTTTGACTTGCGTTGGGAATATTATCCAAATCCGGGTGAGATGATTACGGTAGCATTCTTCCACAAACAATTCAACGACCCAATTGAAACTTTATTTGTGCCAGGCGGTGGTTCGGGTGGAATTAAGACTTTTACTTTCGGAAACGCTTTGATGGCTACCAGTACGGGAATCGAGGTTGAGATTAGAAAATCGCTTGAAGGTTTGATCAAAGGTTCTTTTCTAGACGATATTTCACTCATGTTTAATGGGTCGCTAATTCGCAGTCATGTGGAGCTGGGCATGGCACAGTTGGGTCAATCCAATGAGCGCCCCTTACAAGGACAGTCGCCGTATATCATCAACACTGGTTTGTTCTACCAACATAGAGAAAGTGGATGGTCTGTGAATGCGGTTTACAACGTGATTGGCGCTCGCATTTTCATCATCGGATTCGACGTGTATCCTGATATCTACGAAATGCCGAGAAACATCATTGATTTCAACGTTTCAAAAAGATTCAAGAACAACGTTGAAATGAAATTGAGCTTCGGTGATATTTTGAACCAGGAAATTCTATTGTTGCAAGATGCCAACCAAAATGGCAAGTTTGAGCGAAAAGAAGACCAGATCATTCAAAGATACCGCCCAGGAATGACAGTTTCGTTTGGGGTTTCTTATAAGTTTTAGTTCGCTGCGCTTTGGCTGCTNNGCCAATCTCCATCCGTTTGCTAAACAACAAACTTATACCCAACCCCTTTAACAGTCTTGATGCAGTCTTCGCCAATTTTTTCGCGAAGTTTCCGAATGTGAACGTCGATGGTTCTGTCTCCAACAACAACTTCATTGCCCCATACACGGTCGAGAATAAGTTGCCTGTCGAAGACATAGTTAGGCTTTTCAGATAGGAGCGCCAAAAGCTCAAATTCTTTTCGAGGTAAAACAACTTCTTTGCCTTCTACCCAAACCACATAGCGATCTCTGTCGATTTGAATGCCGCTTTGAACATCTTCCGCTTTCATTTCATTTTTACGACGGAGTAATGATTTCACCTTGCTCACCAACACACGTGGTGAAATAGGTTTGGCCAAATAATCGTCTGCACCTGATTCTAATCCTGCTACTTGACTGTAGTCTTCATTTCGAGCGGAAAGAAAACAAACCACAATGTTGTTGTTTTTGGGATTGCTACGAATAGTATGACACACTTCTACACCGTCCATACCAGGCATCATCATGTCCAAAATAATTAAGTCTGGACGAAAGGATTGCACTTTTTTAAGTCCCTCCAAACCGTTTTCTGCGGTCTCTAGTTCATGACCTTCTTTCGCTAAGTTATAGCGAATAATATCTCTTACATCGGGTTCGTCGTCTATGATTAAGATTTTTGGCATCGAAACGTTTTTTGCGAAAATACGATATTTTCTGGAATAGGAGCATCAATCAGGTTTTCCAATAGCCCATGATTTTTTTTCAAATTTTCCTTGTCTGTTCCAATTTTTGGACTACTTTTGTTCCTAGTAGTAGGTTAGGTTGATTTGAACGAGAGTATAAAGCGCAAGTTTTGACTCTCGTTCAGTCTTTTTATGGGGTTCCATTTTGCAAGGCAATGACTGCATTTCTCGATTATTTCAAATCAAAAGTTTTCTCAGTTTCAGACCATCAAAGTTTTGAAAACCTGTCACTTGAGCTTTTTGAATTTCAGTATGAAAATGTTGAGGTTTATCGCCGGTATTGTGATTTGCTCAAAAGAAATAAACCAAAATCCCTTCATGAAATTCCATTTTTACCTATAGAGTCTTTTAAGTGGCACGATGTCGTAACACAGTCCCTGCAAAATGAGTTTCGAAATGAAGTTTTGTTTATGAGCAGTGGTACCACAGGCGTGATGCGCTCCAAGCATCGGGTTTTAGATCCTGGTTTGTATGAACGCAGTGCCATCTTAAGCTTCGAAAGTTATTTTGGCAAATTGAGTGAGATGGTGGTTTTTGCCCTACTTCCTAATTACATACAGCAGGGCAATTCGAGCTTGGTTTACATGGTTGATCTATTTATCAGAAAAACCAATGATGCGCGCTCGGGGTTTTTTCTAGATGATGTCAGTATGCTTTTGAAGCAAATTCAGTCTGCTAGAATTGAAGGCAAGAAGGTAGTGCTGTTCGGCGTGGCTTATGCCTTATTGGATTTGGCTGAGCAACATGTTGATTTATCCGGAGTCCATGTTCTGGAAACTGGAGGTATGAAAGGTCGGAGAAAAGAATTGCCAAAAGATGAACTCCATGCCGTATTAAAAGCTGGATTGAATCTCTCTGAAATTTATGCTGAATATGGTATGACGGAACTTCTTTCTCAGGCTTATTGTAAAAATGACGAACCATTTTTAACGCCACCATGGATGCGTGTTTTGATAAGGGATGAACGGGACCCATTTACTTTTCTGCCCAACGATTTAAATAACACTGGGGGGATTTCTGTGATTGATTTGGCCAACGTGTTAAGTTGCGCTTTCATCCATACGCAGGACCTCGGCAAATACAAGGGTTCAGGTTTTCAATTGTTGGGTCGTTTTGATCATGCCGATATACGTGGATGCAATCAACTGGTTTTCTAGATAAAGTTTTTTCATTGATTTTCAAAGCGTATCTCCAAACTTTATAATTTTACCCTATAATGGCAAATGAAATCACAAATCGCGAGGAGCTAGCGGCATTGGTGCGTTGGATGAATCAACAGGGTTGGAGTCCTGGCACTTCAACAAATTATTCGTTTCTGCATCCTGAATTGAGCGATGTCGTTGTGGTTTCCAAATCGGGCATTGATAAATCAGTTTTTTCCTCCGAAGATTTTATGCATGTGGATATGCAGGGAACACCAACCAATGCGTATTCTGAGTTTAAACCTTCTGCGGAGACTTTGATTCATACTGCGATTTACGATATGTTTCCTGAAACGCACTTCATTTTACACACGCATTCCAAAGCAGCAACTGTTTTGTCGCATTTGCATAAGGCAGATGGAGCTGTTCATTTTGATGGTTATGAAGTGCTGAAAGGATTGCCCAATATTCAGACGCATGATACAGCGATTGATGTTCCCATTTTTGCAAATGACCAAGATATGGTGCGCTTTAGTGCCATGCTACGAGAAAATCAGAACCTTTTGACTCACAATGCGTTTTTGATGGAAAAGCACGGTTTATATGTTTGGGGTTCTTCACTTTTTGAAGCCAAAAGACACTTGGAGATCAATGAGTTTTTATTAGATATAGCATTAACTTTGAAGCAAATTAAATAAATGGCAATTCTCACTATTCCTGATTTGAACAAGCAGCTCAATAATCCTGCTGAAATCAAGCAATATTTGAATGAACGGGGTGTTTTCTTCGACCAATGGCAAGCTGCGGTGGTTTTTGAAGATACTGCAACTCCAGATGAAATTCTCCATGCATACAGCCACGAATTGAATCCTTATATGGAAGCCAATGGCTACAAAACAGCGGATGTGATTTCTATCAACAGTTTGACACCGAACTACGATGAAATTCGCGCGAAATTTTTGTCGGAGCACATACACAGTGAAGACGAAGTGCGCTTTTTTGTGGATGGTCAAGGNNNACAAAACATTGGTTCGATGCTGGAGAACATAATCCTTTTGTGAAAGCCATTCGCATTTTTATAGACACTTCGGGCTGGGTGCCTGAGTACACCAATTCTAAAATTGAACAGCAATATTTATAAATCGTTATGAGCGCTATAAAGTGTATTTTGACAGATATTGAAGGCACAACTTCGTCTGTTTCTTTTGTTTATGATGTTTTGTTTCCTTATTTCAGAACGCATATTCACGAAGCCAAAGATTTGAATCCAAATCAAATTAATCCAATTTATACTGCAACCAAAGAACAAGCTGCCAAAGAGGGAGTCTCCATTAATTCCATCGATGAGTGTTTGGACTTGTTAAAGACNNGTGTATGAAGATGTTGTTGATGCTTTAGACGAATGGTCGGAAGATGGTTTGACTTTGGCGGTTTACAGTTCAGGTTCTGTGCAAGCGCAAAAATTGATTTTTGGGTACAGCGAACACGGTGATTTGACGCCTTATTTTTCTCGCTATTTTGATACCAAGATGGGCGGAAAAAAAGAAGCTCGTTCTTATGAAAACATTGCGCAAGAATTGAATTTGGAGCCTTATGAAATTCTCTTCCTTTCTGATGTGCCTGAAGAATTGCGTGCAGCCCGAGAGGCTGGCATGGAGGTGGTTCAGCTTGTTCGCGAGGGCACCGTACCGTCTTCTCATTTCGACAACGTAGATGACTTTTCACAAATTACATACTAATTCATGGACAATTCTTTCCGCACCATTTGGGTAAAAGACCAAAAAACAATCGAAGTTATTGATCAACGCCAATTGCCGCATCATTTTGTGGTGGTTCAATTGTGCACATGCGATGAGGTGGTTCATGCCATCAAAAGCATGATTGTTCGTGGGGCGCCCCTTATTGGTGCCACTGCTGCTTATGGCGTGTATTTGGCTTTGTTGGAGATTCAAAATGCGGGAAAATCTGAGGGTTATTTGGAAGAAGCTTTTGAAAAATTGCGACACTCTAGACCCACGGCGGTAAACTTGTTTTGGGCTTTGGATCGAATGAAATCGGCCTTGACACCAGCGAATAACTTAGAAGAACAAATTGAAATCGCGTTCCAGGAAGCCAATTCCATAGTGGAGGACGATATTGAAACCTGTCGCATGATTGGCGTTCATGGTTTGCCACTACTCGAAGAAATTTGGGAGCGGAATGGAAGAAAAACGGTGAACATTCTTACGCATTGCAACGCTGGCATGTTGGGTTGTATTCAGTGGGGCACCATCACTTCTCCAATTTATCAGGCCCATGCTAAAGGAATAGATGTACATGTTTGGGTAGATGAAACACGTCCAAGAAACCAAGGTGCAAATTTGACGTGTTTTGAATTGACCAAACACGGCGTTCCCCATACCTTGATTACCGACAACAACGGCGGCCATTTGATGCAACACGGCAAAGTGGACATCGTATTTGTGGGCACAGACCGCACCACGCGTCAAGGTGATGTAGCCAATAAAATTGGGACTTATTTGAAGGCTTTGGCAGCAAGGGACAACAACATTCCCTTTTATGTCGCGTTGCCTTCAACCACAATTGATTGGAATATCAACGACGGTTTGAAAGAAATCCCGATTGAAGAACGCGACCAAAACGAGGTGCGCACAGTTTATGGATTAACGCCCGAAGGTCAAATGACGAACGTATTGATTTGTCCAGAAACAACGAAAGCTGTTAATCATGGATTTGATGTAACACCAGCCAGATTGGTCACAGGTTTGATTACTGAGCGCGGGGTATGTGCCGCTTCTGAAGCCGGCCTTAGTGCTTTATTTCCAGCAAAATAACGGTCTTAAAAAGCTACGTTCAAACCGAAATTGAGAATGTTCAATTTTGAACTGCCCTCATTTCTGAACATCGGTTGTAAGTAATATCCAGCATAAATTCCAAGGTGTTTAAAACCGACACGTGCAAAAACGCCATATCTGAATCGGTTGATGTCAGGATAATTATACTCTTTGTAGCGAAAATCTCCATTTGTCCAATGCTCAAAAGCACGCATTCTCCAGCCCACAACACCGCCGATTGAAATACGAATCATTCTATCTGGACCGTCATAGCGAAAACGCAATTCAACAGGGATTTCGAAATAATTCGTAGCGAATTTGTATTTGTCTCTTGATACGCTGTCGGGCAATACCATAAGCTGCGTATTGCTTGTAGAATCAATAATATTCATTACACCATTACTTCTGAAGTTATTGAAGGCGAAACGCGTTCCAAAGGCAAATGAAAACATTGACGTGGGTCCAAATGGAATATCTCGCATCGAGTTGATATTTACACCAATGGAATTCCAACGCTGTTCCACGCCATTTAGGTCACCCATGAAGCGGTTGTGAGTTATGTCAAACGATAAATTATCGTGGCTGTTGTCTTCGTCAGAAAACAAGTTTGAATTTGAACCAAGTTTGCCGAAGATGTTGTCATCCTGAGCAAAAGAGGATGTACTTAATGCTGTTAAACCGATGATGGTTAGGGACAATCTAAATAGCGTAGTAATTATTTTCATGTGTAGTATTTTTATTGTGGTTTGCGAATTTACCAAAATATTTTTGAGAAATTTTACGCGGCGGCTGTTAAATTTTTTAGATAACGCAAGTAAGGCTTTATTAGGTGTTAAGAACAAATTTACAGAACATAAAGTGAAGTTCACAACACTATACAAATAATAAACTACCCCAATGCTGTGCCAGAAATATTGCGCACATAATTGGTTCTAATTCCGTGTTTACCAAAATCATATGACAGTTTGAATATCATAAAATGAATTTGGCTGAAGATCAGATGCCGAACTTCAAAAAGAAAAGAAGTGTTTTTTACGTAATTGAGAAAATCACTAATAAGAACTAGTTGCACCTCCAATTTGTTCAATAGGATGCCAAGTGGTTTTAATTTCCTGTAAATCCCCAATGAAGTGCAAGCCTTGCGCGCTCGAGTTATTCCAATCTTGTTTGTAGTCGAAATATCGTTTTAAATTATCTACTGCTGCCACTTGAAGCGGTGTATTAACTTCATTTCCAAGATTTGATGTTACGAGAGCGTTTACGTCCATGTGTGAAGAAAGAGTTGGTGCTGTTTCTTGAAGCGCCCCTGTCAGAATATTAACTACTCCTCCTGGCACGTCAGAAGCATGCAGCACTTCTGCAAAAGTTACGGCACAAAGTGGATAATCCACTGAGGCAAGAACAATTGCCGTGTTTCCACCAGCAATAACAGGCGCTAAAAGTGAAATTAATCCCAAGAGCGGAGATTGCTGATCTGGAATAATTCCAACAACCCCCATTGGTTCGCAACTAGAAAAATTGAAATGTGAACTGGAAACAGGATTAACGGAACTCAAGATTTGGTTGTATTTGTCGCACCATCCAGCATAATAGACCAATCGTTCAATAGCCATATTTACTTCTGCCTGTGCCGCTTTTTTTGTCTGACCTTGTTGAGTAAGTTCATCAATAAATTGGATTTTTCGTCCTTCAAACATTTCAGCAATTCTATACAAAATCTGCCCCCTATTGAAAGCAGATCTTTCGGCCCAAGCACCCTGAGCTTTTCTGGCGGCAACCACGGCATTGCGAACATCTTTTCTAGAGCACAAGCAAACGTTAGCATGAGCTTTGCCTTCACTATTGTTAACTGTGTAATATCTCCCGCTTTCGGTTCGTGGGAATTGTCCACCAATATATATCTTATAAGTTTTCAGAATTTCAATTCTTTTCATGACACTTAGCTTAATTTAACATATGCAGACAATCCATGTACACCGCCTTCTCGTCCGTAACCACTTTCTTTGTATCCTCCGAATGGAGAAGTAGGGTCGAATTTATTGTAGGTATTTGCCCATACAACACCAGCCTTCAGTTTTGTGGTTAAGTTGAAAATTCGTGAACCTTTATCCGTCCAAACGCCAGCAGCAAGGCCATAAGGAGTGTTGTTTGCCTTTTGAATAACTTCGTCGACTGTCCGGAAGGTTTGAATCGTTAATACAGGTCCAAAAATTTCCTCTTGAACAATTCTATGGGATTGCGCAACATTTATGAAAAGTGTTGGTGGACAATAGTAGCCTTTTTTTGGAATGTTACAAGTAGGTTGATAAATCTCTGCACCTTCTTTTTTGCCTATTGCAATGTACGACTCAATGGTTTCTAACTGTTCCTTGGAATTAATGGCGCCAATATCCGTGTTTTTATCTAAAGGATTCCCCACATACAAACTTTTCAATCGAAGTTTTAATTTTCTAATTACCTTTTCCGCAACATTCTCTTGCACGAAAAGTCTTGAGCCTGCGCAACACACATGCCCTTGATTAAAGAAAATACCGTTCACAATTCCTTCAACGGCTTGATCAATTGGTGCATCGTCGAAGATGATATTTGCTGATTTTCCACCGAGTTCGAGTGTGGCTTTTTTTGACGAACCAGCAATAGCTTTTTGAATGATTTTACCGACATGCGTTGAACCGGTGAATGCAATTTTATTGACATCTGGGTGGTTTACCATAGCGGCCCCTGTATCACCAAATCCTGTTATGATATTGACAACCCCTTTTGGCAGACCCGCTTCTTCAATGATTTCAGCCAATTTTAATGCAGTTAATGAAGTAGATTCAGCTGGTTTCAAAACAACGGTGTTCCCCGTAGCAAGTGCGGGAGCAATTTTCCATGCAGCCATTAAGAGCGGAAAGTTCCATGGAATTATTTGTGCGGCAACACCCAAAGGCTCTACCGTTCTATTTGGAAAAGCGTAGGCCAGTTTATCTGCCCACCCTGCATAATAGAAAAAATGATTACATGCTAATGGAACATCTATGTCACGAGATTCGCGAATTGGTTTGCCTCCGTCAAGTGTTTCGATAACAGCAAGTTCTCTTGCTTTCTCTTGCATGATACGCGCTATTCGAAAAATATATTTAGCCCTTTCTGAGGCAGGCAATTTTGACCATAAAGGAAAAGCTTTTCGTGCAGCTTGAACGGCAAGATGAACATCCTTTTCATTGGCATGTGCTATTGAAGCCAAATGTGATTCATCTGCAGGGTTAATTGATGGAAAGTAGACTCCGCTGGATGGTTTAACCCACTCTCCGTCAATAAATAGAGAATATTGTTTTTTTATGGAAGCATGTTGTGTGCTTTCCAATGAAGGCGATAAAGGCCATTTTTCTTTTTTATTCATTGCTCAATTAATCTATGGATACGTAATCTGGTGATGCATAAATTCCACTTTCACATTTAATGAGTTGCATCAAAACATCATTTGCCAAACTGCTAGCTCCAAATCTAAACCATTGATTTGTTAACCATTCGTCACCTAATACTTCTTTCACCATGAGTAAATTATGTAATGCCAACTTTGAAGTAGAAATACCCCCTGCTGGTTTCATCCCAATCATAATACCCGTTTCTGCGAAATAATCTTGAATCGCCATGAGCATCGTATAGGTAACTTGCATGGTGGCAGCAGGTTGAATTTTTCCAGTAGAGGTTTTAATAAAATCCGCTCCAGCATGTATGGCAATGTCTGACGCTAAACGAACATTGTCTAATGTTGTTAGTTCTCCAGTCTCTAATATTACTTTCAACCTAGCTTTACCGCAAGCCTCCTTGATTTGAGCAATTTCATCATAAACAAATTGAAATTCACCTTGCAAAAATTTCCCTCTGGATATCACCATATCAATTTCATCCGCACCTTGGTCAACGGCAAATTTGGTGTCTAAAATTTTCACTTCTAATGGCGCTTGACCCGAAGGAAAAGCGGTTGACACAGAAGCCACTTTTACACTTGTATTACGAAGTTCTTTTTTAGCGAATTTAACCATGGAAGGGTAAACGCAAACTGCAGCAACTGCTGGCAAGTCAGGAATAGAATCGTGTAAGTGATGCGCTTTATAACACATTTGACGCACTTTACCTTGTGTGTCTTTTCCTTCTAAAGTAGTCAGGTCAATCATGTTCAACGCCATTTTCAAACCTTGCACTTTTGAAGTGCCTTTTACACTTCTGGTTTGAATGCGTGCAACACGCTCTTCAACACCTACTTTATCCACTTTTGAGGCATCGAGTATAATTTGAGAAACTGTTTTCGCCATTTTTTCGAATATTAATCAAAGGTAAAAAATAATCGATTGTGAAAGTGTGAATAATTTAGACTGCTTGGAAAAGATGTTAAAGACCTATTCAAAATGAGGAATTCCTAACCCAAAAGTTTAAATTAAAGTTCATGGGATTTACTCTTAGAGCAAAAATTGCTGGAACAGCATACCCATACAGATTATGTTTGATTCCAAAGTCCAAGAGGGCTGCAATGCAATTTTTGTTAGCTATTGAGTTCAGTGCTGTTAGATCAACAACAATATTATTTCTTTTGAAGTCATTTTCATCAATGCGGGTTCGAAAACTTTGGATTGGTGATAAAATTGGGGTCGTTCAAGGTTAAAAGAAAAGCTTTTAAGAAGGCTTTTTGTTGTGCCGTCAACTGAACACCACCATGTGTGATGAATTCCATATTGGTATCAATAGTTGGACTCCAAACTAGACCGTGACTGTAGTGGTCGATAACTTGATCCAGTGTTGCAAAGCGTCCATCGTGCATATATGGCGCCGTGTAACCGATGTTTCGTAAGGTCGGAACTTTAAATCTGCCTTTGTCATTTGGATTCCCTGTCACGTTATATCGCCCAAGATCATTAAATGTTGCATCTAAACCATTGTTTGAATAAATTTGAACCTGCATCAAAGGTCCGTTGTGACAGTGCATACAATCTGCACCATTCAAACTCATGAACAAGTCATAGCCAGCCAATTCTTCGGGTGTAATTTGCTGGAAAAGAATGGCTTCTTGTGGGCTTAAGGGAATGCCATTGGCCCATTTGTATATCAGATCAAACTTAGATTCAGCAGACACCATAGTTCTGATGAATTGTGCAATGGCTTTTGAGGCTTTAACTGAATCTATTCCTGGCTCACCAAAAGCCCTGTAGAACATTTGTGGATATTTGTCATGCTGACGCAATCTTCTTTCCACCTCCGACCAGGTATTGTCCATTTCCACTGGGTCTAATACTGGATGGAAAATTTGTTCTTCTAATGTCGAAACCCTACCATCCCAAAAGAAAAATTGTTGCCAGCCCATATTCGCTAATGACATGCTTTGACGTGTCCCAACAGCACCACCAACACCAACACTTAACACGTTTGGATCTGAAAACCCATTGACTTGGTGGTGACAACTCGCACAAGAAACGGTATTGTCTATACTCAGAAGCTTGTCATAAAACAAATGACGACCCAATTCGACGCCTTCCACTGTCAATGGATTGTCAGCAGGAATTGGCATTTGCGGAAAATGGGAAGGTATCTCCAAGTTGTATGGCGTGGGTTGTAAATCCGAAGTTTTATCTTTTCTACATGACAACACAAACATAATGGCTACCATCGCAAAATAGCCAAAGTGACCGTATTTTTTAATTACGCAAGGCATAGGCAAAGTTTGTTGCTATTTTTTCATTTAATTCTGCTTTATCTGGAGTGGTATGTGTGAACGGCTCTGTTGCCAAATCCACAGTTCCTCCTGGACCATCGAATAAATCATCGAGGTGGAAGTAAACCGTCATTCTGTAATGATGGTCTGAGATTTTTGTCCAAGTGATATTGTTGAATTCAAAAGGTTTTCTATAGTCATTCAAACCAATGTGGTAGGTAAAAACATCCGTTAAGTTAACTGCATCTGGATTGGTGCTGAATAAGCCTTCTATTTTATAGAAAATATAACCCGGATTCCAACCCCAGTGCATATCGTTTACATTCGTCAAATAGAGTGGACTTGTTACAGGAAATGAAATTGGATCGGCATTATTCCATGGTTGAACCACACCAATTGCACCTGATAAATTTGTAAAATCTCCAGGAAGACCAACGGCTGAAAAAAGTGTGTTTCCTTTCAAAGCCATATCCATGAGAGATGCGTCCAATAGATTACGCTCACCATTTTTGATTTGTGTCAAGATGATTTTTACTTCTTTCAATTGAAAAGGATAACCTTCTTGCGTGTTCAACGTTTGGTCTAAATTGATTTGCGCGCCGTTATACATCAATTGCAATTTGGCTTCCAAGATGGTTTCAGGTTCAGGGTCTGGATCGGTCACCTTAGGTTTACAAGAAACGAAAAGAACTAGGGACAGAATCATCAATCCAAATTTCCTAATACCCATAATGTTTTTCGAAGTTTTCATAAAATCAATGTTACTATAACATACAAATATAGTGAATGTTCGTCAAATTGAATAAGCGCTCATAGCAAATGTCAAATTAAATAATGTATTCGCTTGCAATCTTATTGAGAGTATATTCCTAAATTTGCTCAAAAATTAAGCGTTGGGATTAGTCATTTTTAAGGGAGTTGTCACTGGATTTATCTTGAGTATCATGATAGGGCCTGTGTTTTTTATGCTCATAGAGACTAGTATCGTTAAGGGTATTCGCGCTGCTTTGGCTTTCGACATTGGAGTTCTGCTTTCAGATATCATTTACATCAGTATTGTGTTTTTCTTTTTGAGTGAAGTAACTGCTGCAATAGATGAAAATAAAAACATATTGACTGTAATCGGGGGTATTATACTTATCATTTTCGGTGTTTTTAATGCATTGAAAAAGCAAGAAGCCAAATTAAACACTGATTTCATACAACTTGTACATCAACCCAGAGATTATGGTGTCTTATTGATGAAAGGATTCTTCTTAAACTTTTTGAATCCCATGGTTTTGTTTTATTGGTTCGCTGTTTTAACTATTGATACAGATCGAGTGGCTCTAGGTGGATGGCAAGCCATTTCTTTTATTGCCATTATTTTATTGACTTTTTTTAGCGTTGATATTTTGAAAATTGTTGGAGCGAAAAAACTCCGTGTGTTTATAACTGCCAGTGTGCTCAAGCGATTGAATCTCATTCTTGGCTCCATTCTCATGGTTTTTGGTATTGTGCTTATTATTCGAGGTTTCGTAACCAAATAAAAAATATTCGTTTTCAAATTATGAGAAGTCTGTTTGTTTTTGTACTCGTTTTGTTTCCATTAAGCATGTTTTTTGCTCAAGAAATCCGCAAGGAAAATTTGAGCAAACCTGTTCGTCAATATTGGGATTTTGAACAGAAGAAGCTCCTCAGTGAAGGTTGCTATTATGTTGATTATCGTGGCACATCCACTGAAAAACACGGAACATGGAAGTACTATGACAAAAACGGCAATCTAGAGGAAGTTCAGAATTATTATCGCAATAAACTTCATGGGCCAGTTTGGCAATATTACGGAAAAGACAAACCCAAATCTGAAGGATATTTTAAGATGGGCTTACAAGATAGCGTGTTTCGTTCCTGGCATGAAAACGGCA
>DIUF01000083.1:15437-21074 GCA_002422285.1 Flavobacteriales bacterium UBA6165
GATATTTATTCTTTTTCTAATGGTTTGAAAGATGGTCCTTTCATAGAATATCATGTTGCGGGTCATGCTGAGGTAACTGGCTTTTTCAAGAAGGGTTTAAAGTCGGGTACTTGGACACATCGCTATTACACTGGTCAGCTTTTCAAAATTGTAAACTATGATGCAGGTATTTTGAATGGTACTTATGTAAATTATTACGACAATGAACAAGTGCGGGTATCAGGAAAGTATTTGAATGGCTTAAAAGACAGCACTTGGACTTGGTACACAAACACAGGTGTTATCGACATGACCGGCGATTTCATTGAAGACATTCAGCATGGCGACTGGGTCTTCAATTATCCAAATGGTCAGTGTAATTACAAGGGACGCTTTAATATGGGTAAGCGCAGTGGTGTTTGGGTTTATTATTATCCTGATGGTACGCGCCACCGACAAGGCACTTTCAAAGATGATGTTGAAGATGGACGTTGGCAAACTTGGTATGAGAGTGGCAAACTGCTCATGGATGGGGTCTATGTCATGGGCAAGGAAGAAGGCCAATGGTTGAATTATTGGGAGAATGGAAAAATCAAAAATTCAGGTCATTTTAAGAAGGGCGTGCTTCATGGCAAGTGGGAGTCTTATTACCCCAATGGCAACATGAATATTTCAGGGGAATATAAAAATGGACTGAAATCTGGGCAGTGGATTGATTATTACTCGAATGGAAAAGCGCGCGAGTTGGTTACCTATAAAGTAATCAAAGTGAAGTCGAAATTGAATAAAACGACTTATAAGGAAAGTGTGCGACATGGAAAATATGAGGCCTATTCATCAAAGGATTACAAACTCACAGAGGAGGGGATGTATAAGAATGGTAAAAAAGACGGTTTATGGATTGCCTATCATCCTGGAGGAAAACTACCCGCTGTAACCAGTGAATACAAAGAAGGTAAATTACATGGCACTGTGCGCGAATACGACTTCAAACCAGGTAAGCCATTGCGCTCCGAAACACAGTATAAAGATGGCGTGAAACATGGCAAAATGACTGTTTACGATAAGCGTGGCAAGAAAGTAATGGAGAAATTCTTCGAAAATGGCGTTGAAGTAAAACAAAATGATTTTACGCCACCTCCACCAAGGAATAAGAAAAAGAAGTAGGTTTTTTTGTTGGCTTCTAGCTATTAGCTACTTTGTCAAAGTTTAGCCAGAAAGTCAATTAGATAGAAACAAGTGTTTTATACTTTCGAATTAAAAAAAACAACCGCTAATAGCCATACAACGGCGTTTTCCAAATTCCCAACCCAAAAGTTCCTGCGCGAAGCGTATTTTCTTTGTAGTTGATTTCGAGTTGTTCAGCATTGATTTTGGGATAATTCCCCGAATAATTTATCCACTCCATCATGGTTCTGTCGCGGTAATAAATGTTTTTATCGGTTGAAAGATAAATCCCATCATTCGTGCGGTAGTCCATCGCCATAGCAAGTGCAAATTCATCATTTGGCAAACCTTGACCCCAATTCACCCAGCGGCGGCCATCAAACATCACGATTTTAGCTGAAGGATCTTCTTTGGTGCGCAATACGAGGTATATTCTGTTGGCATTTGTGGGGCTAGTTTCGATGTCAACCAGATCAATTTCGCGTATTTGTTCACGTGAAAGTTGTGTGCCCATGACTTTATTGAAACGATTAAAAAGCCGCTCAGAGATAAGTCTCCACTGTGCACGTCCACCTTCATCATGACGGGTTTTGTCCAAGCCAAAACAAGCGTCTAAATCTCGTCCAATGTATTTAATGACCATCGGGTTTTGGATCTTATTCTTGGGGTCATCGGAGCCATTGATGATGATGTGCATGCTGTTTGGCGTTTGTGGAGAAAAAGATACTGAACGCCACCAGCGCCAATCATTGCTCCACCCAGCCCAATCTAATTCTGGGTTCAATTCAGCCAAATCCAATTTGCGGACGAATAATCCAGAAGCGGTATCTAATTGATGCAAGCCCACTTTGTGTTTCACGTAAAAAATACGTCCCGGTCGGAATGGGTCTTGAACAAAATTTCGGCGCTGAAAACCAATAACCGCTTCATGATTGGAGCTGAATTGCTCTGGATTTGCGGTGATGGGTGCGACACCTGGTTTTAAGGGGGCATAGAAAGTGCGGTTTTCAGAAATGCGATAGACCCGTTTGTCGCTCACTTTGATAACCCGATAAAAATGATTGTATAAACTCACGTCAATGATAATGCGCGAATTATCAAACAAATCGATGATGCCTCCCGCGTTTTCCCATGTGGGTTCGGTGTGTTCGTTACGTCCTTCATCCGCTCTGAAAAAATCAGTATTGGTGATATCAAATCCGCCAACTACATAAAAATTCGGGTCTTCAGATGCGCCTGAAAAACCATTGACCAACATCACGTGCAGCCCATAATTCAATCCTTCGAAAAACACATCATTCATAGGATTGAACTGTGCAGGCTCGATGCTATTGGGCAGTTTAGTTCGAGCAATTCCTCCATCGCAGGCCGCCAAAAGATAGCGCTGACCTCGATTGTTGTATATCCTGAGTTCATGGATATCGTCGTGAATGAGTCCTTTTCCAGTTTTGAAACCTTGTCGTATGCCGCGGTGTTTTTTATCTGAAAAGTTTGGGTCGAAGGCAAAATGAAGTTTCACCCCGCTATACCAAACTCCTTTATTGATTGGGTCGTAAACCAAACCAGTGCGCGCTCCAAACAAAATCGATTGTCCTAAATGGGTGTCGTGGTCAACCATAATCGGTGATTCAAATTGGCCTTTATTAAAACGGATTTTTGTGAGAATTAAATGGTTTGAATTTCCAATTTTAGTCTCTTGTCCCTGCTTGCGGCTGTAGGTCACATCTTGGTCTGATAAGATAAACACATCAAAGTCTTCTGAGTTGCGAACTTCACCCAATTCTACCAAGGCTTCTTGATTAATGCTGCCAAGTACAAGTTGTGAATTGGAACGAATCATGACGTTGTTGTACAAGGGCAATTCGGCCTTTTGCATAGCCGAGGCTTGATTTTTCAGTAGTTGATTTAAGGTGCAGAAGCGGATTTCGGGTGCTTTACTATCTTGATTGCTCCCGCCAAAAATGAATCCGTTAATTTTGGATTGTGCGTCGCGAAGCAATTTTATTGATTGCGTGGGCTGTTCAGAAAATTGTGTCCATTTTTGCCCCCTGTTATCACTAATAAAAACGCCAATTGAGCTGCACAATACAATGTATGATTTTTGCTTGTCTGAAAATGAAACAGCATCGTAAACAATGTATCGCCCGTCGCTAATTTTTTTGAGTGTTTCCCAGTTTTTGTTTTTGCTGTTGTATATGCCGCTTTCCATAGAATACTGCACTTTCACGCCGCCAACCGCAACATGTTGATTGCTCACCAAAATTTCGTTTTCACTCAAAAAAAGAATCTTGCCAACACCATTAGAACCCAAATGCTGGGTGGGAATTCTACTCCAATTTTTGCCCTCGTCTTTGCTTTCCCATAAGCCAGCCAAACGCCCCCCACAAAACCAATGGTTGTTGTTCCACGGACTCACTTCGATGAGGTTGACTTGCGCCGTTTCAAACAAATTCGGCTTGCCATTTACGGGTAGCAGATTGGTGGAAATGGGACCGACGTGGGTCCAGGTTTGGGCGATGCAAACTAGATTTATGCCAAAAATTAGTAGTGTGAGATATGTCGATTTCATGCGTTGATTTGATATTTATGAGCGCCCTAGAAGCATCAAAAATTGTGCAATATTTATTGATTTCTGTTTAGATTAATGAAACTTTTACCCCCTAATAATTCCTTCTATCATTCCACAATTCACTTCTAAATCCGAAGAAGAGGCCGACGTAGTTGTTGGTGCTGCCTTGTTTGCTCAGCCACGATGAATCGAGGGTGATGAAGGCGCGCATGCGGTATTTTGGGAATACTTGGTAGCCCACTGTGGCTTGAGCTTTCAGTAAATTGTATTTCTGTCCTGCGCCGATGTGGTAACCATAGTCGATGCGTTTGCCGTCGTCGTCGAGTGGGCGATTCATATTGGACATATTGATGTCGCTGCCGTATTGGAAATTGGTGTTTTCGCCACGGAGGAGATAGACCAAGTCGAAGCCATAATCCCAGCGGTTTTTGCGGTATAAGAAACGCGTTGAATTTTCAGCTAAATTGGCGCCATAAGGATGTGCTAGTGGCAAGTCCATGTTGGTGAAGGATTGCCCCGGATTGTTGTGTCCAAAGGTAAAAGGTCGCACCACGTTGACTTCTGAACTGTAAAACAGGGTGCCATCGTTCAATTCGCTTTGACCCTTTAATCCCAACTGAAAACCAAATTTATTGGCCCACCAACGACTTCTGGCGCGGACTTCTTTCAGCAAAAACTCATCGATGAGCACTTGACCGTAGAGCATCAATTTGGGCGAAAAGCGATACGATGTATTGATACCAATTTGAATTTTGTCTGTTGAACCCAAGCCGTATTCCACCGGGCGATACACCACCATCGGATTGAGGTATTCAAATTCAAAACCGCGTCTTTGCCCAGCGATCATGCCGTCGTAAACCACCGCTTCAAAAAAGCCGATGTTGAAGCCTTTGAAGAGGTTCAAACTCAAATAATGCATCGTGCTGTGTTTGGGTCGGAAGTTGTTTTGTCCGGGATTGGGTGTGTGCAAATAGGTGTGCAAGAGCACATATTCTGCGCGCCAAAGCTTCAAACGCAAGGCAGCAAAAGGGTAGGGCGAACCGTAATCGTCCAACAACAAAGAGCGGTCGCCTTCGCCAAAACGGTTTTGATCCAAACCCATTTGAAAATTGAAATATTTGTTGGGCGAATAACTCAAACGTGTGCGGATGTCGTGGTAATGCACGCCAAAATTTGGGATATTCCAGCGCAGGAAACTATATGGACTTGCGCTTCCAATATAAGGACGCGTTCCTTCAACGGCATAACCAGCTACATAAGCAAAACGCAAATGCATGCCTCTTATGGGAATATAATCTGCGGCAACACCTGCGCCAATGCGCGCATTTCCTGACCTACTTAATCCTACAACAAAATCGCTCACAGGCATAAAAGACCAGCGTTTGGGCAGATAAGATTTATCCAAATTGGCGCCAAAATCAGTTCTTCGCTTGTTGATTCTTGGGTAAATGGCGCTGTGGAAGTCGAAATCATATTCTTGACTGTTGCTTGCGCTGTCTTGCCAATAATACGATTCCCAAGGCACAAATTCCTGTCCCCAAGAAAGGAGGGGAAGAAAAACGAGGATTAATATGGCATTGAGACACTTCATCAATAATCGAAATATTGGTTGAACAATGGCGTGCGGATTCCCAAATTGAAAAACAAGGTTTCGTGCTTAAATCCACCTGTTGCTCTGGCTTGTCTGTATAGCGCCGAGGCAAAAATTTGCATGTTGTTTTTTCTGTTGAAGCGGTATAAAAAATCTACTTGCCCGAAAGCAACAACAGCGTTTTCACTGGGTGTTGATGGGTTGTATTGAATCACCAAAACGGGCGTGCCATAAATTTTCGTTTGCGGGTTATAGGTCGTGAACATCAAATTGCCCGCCACCGATACACCGAAGCGTTTGTATTCGTAATTCAATCGACCCAAAACCTCCT
>DIUF01000085.1 GCA_002422285.1 Flavobacteriales bacterium UBA6165
AAAAATAAGCCAATGATTTGGAAGAAATTTTTAATGCGATTGCCCTACACAGGGGCCCCGCGTGAAAGGTAATGTGTTTGGTTATGCCTTTCTTTCCGTTGTTTTACCGCTTCATTTTCCTATACAGAAAGCAGAAAAACAACATAACATACTGATTAAATTAAACTTAAAACAAGCATTAATTGTATGGCATACCAATAAACATACCAGTTATGAAAAGTAACCCTTGTTTTAGGCTTGCGCAATGGTTGCGTTTTATCCATTAGCATATAACAAAAGGCTATCGGTTTTGATTGACTATCGCGGCGGGAACTAAAGCTCCCCTTTTTCGGTTAAGCAGGACTCATATTTTTCCCGACTCAATGGACAATCAATCAAATTCATAAAGTCCTGTTTATTCAAGCGGCATTGTTTAGCCATTTGGGCAAGAATCCCGTCATTTAATTCTTTCATTTTAGGCGTGTGACTGGTTTTTGTCCTGATGCTGGATTTTTTACCTTGCAAGGTATGGTAAATAAAAAAGTGATGATCGCCCTCTGCTTCTTCAAAGCCTTTTTTGAGCAATGCCTGTTCCACTTTGCGCTTATCTTTAGGCATGACTTCTTTCTCCAACGTTGCATTTTTCTAATAACGCATCTTTAAGCAATTGGGCTTTAGTTGTCAGCTTCTCCGAGTCTTCCTGGGCATATTCGTCCCATAAAAAAAACAATTCAGCAATTAACTCATCCACTAAAATTTCCCTATTTTGAGCATAAACATGAATCCCCAAAGCGTCATCCTCAATCACTAAAAGCTGAGAGGTTTCCTCATCTAAAAAAGGCTCCACTATCAACTTGGTGCTAAAACGTAATACCCGGCCGTTCAGCTCCAAGTAGTCAAATTCCATAGGGCTTAAATCAATCGGTTCAATGCGGGTAACATCGGTCAAGCTTTTAGGGTGTCCGTGTTCGTCTAAGGTGAAGCGCCCCGTTACCTGTATCAACTCTCGTTTATTCTCAATCATCGCATCTTCATAATCCCGAATATAACTGCATTCCAATTCGCGTTTATTGGGCGGGTAAAGCAAGGTGACACTATTTTTACTAAAATCAATGCGAATCAACTCGCCGGTAACAGTCATCACTGCATCTTGTTCTTCGGGTCTAATTAACCAAGACTCAACGCTACGGACAGCATGACTGTTCAAAGTAACCTCTGCACAATCACCGTGCTGAAAACGCATACCCCAGGAGCTGCCCGCTTTGGGTAAAAAGCGTAGCACCTCCCTTAGCACTTTTTCGCAAAAATAAGAATCAGGTATGAGTTGTTGTAACTTTTCAGCGCAATGAGTCGAAATCGCGTCAAACAAGGCATTCATATCCGCCAAGACGTCATGGTCATCAAAAAGCCCACCCGATGACAGTTGAGCAATAGGAATGACATAACTGCCCTGTGCGGGAAGGCCGCATTGCAAGGCATAACGTTTTTTAATGTCTTTATTGAGGGTAAAACGTTTTTGGAGCGGCTGTTTAAGCTGTGCCGATGCTAATAAATAGGCGGTCTTTTGAATACCTGTTAAAACCGTTGTCACCGTTTCAATTGAAACAGTATGTGCATCGGTTTCAGAACCGGTAATGTACAGTTTATTGGTGCTTATGAATTGTTGCATGGTTATAACCCTTTCATTGCATTATCAATAAGTTATTTTTTTGGTGACAAGTAACACAGCCAACCAGACCGCTAATCGCCCATAGCACAGGTGACAGCTTAATATTGTGCGGTGAATTGCCTGTTAATGAATCTGCCCTACAGAACTACACAATTATTTTTCTTGAATAGTACCGTCATTAAAGCTATATTTGTTCCGCTCACCTACCACTGTGTAGAAAGAGGTGGCCGTATCGTCCGGTCTATAATAGACGACCAGCCTCAACACCTGCCTTAAAACCACTCGCAACCTTCAAGCTCCCGGTTTTCCTTGTTTTTATAGCGACAAAAACGCCGCTCATAATCCTTTCGCTTGCCCCCGTCATCTAAATAGAAACTGGTCACTAAAAAAGAACTGCTACGGCCAAGCTTTTGCAAAATAACTACAAAATCATGCTGATATGCCCAAAGATAAAGCCGAATATCCCGCTTTGAATTGCTTTCCTGATGATAAAACAGCTTGATTGATGCGTGATCGTGGTTTTCCAAAATCTGTTTAACCCACTCAATCCGTTCAGAACGGGCAAAATCAGGAAAACGCCCCTCACTTTTCCAAACCCAGCGATTGCCTTCACGCACCTGCCGCTTATTTTCACGGCTGGTCAGATGCCAAAAATCCAGTTCCTTACCTTCATCTAAACGGTTACTTCTAGGATCAATATAAATCGATTGATTCAAATAGGTTTTGTTCGCCACAAAATCACGGTGAAAAAAGCCATACAAGAAATCGATTAGTTGAGTTGCATCAACTTTACCTAACTGCAAAGGCTCACTCAACATGTTGTTCCTTTAGGCGAGAAACGAAAAATATTAAACTTTTGTTCCCAAGGTGGCGTACCAATATCCAAAGAGCGGCAAAGCTTTTGTTGAAGATAAGCAACCAACTCGTTTTTTACCTTACTTTCGTGGGTAATATCAGTGCGATTAACATAAGACAACGCACCAATCAGCAAATCACATAATTGAATGAGCTGTGATTCATGAGAGCGGATAATATAAGCCGTTATGTCAATCTGTCCGTAATTTGCATTATGCAAAACATCCATTAATTTGCGGGCTTTGTCTCTGCCTTGGGTATCCATATAATCGAGATAAATTTTGTATTGATTCCCAGATACCAAAAAATCACGCAAAGCGTAATAAAACATTTTGTAATAAAAATTATTATGGGAGCCTTGATTAAACTGCTCATGATTTAATAATTTCTTGTTAACCACAACCGTTGCTTTAAAACGCAATGCCTCTGTTTCCAAAAACAGATCAATCAAGGCTTTGTAAAAATCAATCTGCTTAGCGTGCAGTTTTGTCCATTTCAATTCAGTTTTATAGTTATGCTGGTAACGCAGAGTTTTTATTTGACGATTAATATCCTCGACGCGCTCATCAGGACAACAAATTGTACCTAACACCATGACATCAGAATTATCATGTTTCAGATGACAGCTTTCATCGCAAAATAGCTTGTAGTGGTCGGAGGATGCTAAATTATCAAACATAAGCCGGATTCCGTATGGCTTCTTCAATAATCAGATTGATTTTTGCCGTATTTTTTTCTATTTCCCGGTCAATAAGGCTTTGTGCGTCTATCTGGGTTTGGATTTTTTCAACTATCTCCGCCTGTTTTTCCTCTGACCAATCGGGGATAGGGAACTCTTGTATTTGGCTTGGGAAAATATTAGTGTTATTGCCGAGTCCTTTTTTATGCGTGTAAACCAAGTATTGAAAAAAATCGCTTCGGAAATAGTAATAAGCCAAGCGAGGATTGTAGTTTTTCAACCTTATTCGTTGCGTGAAGTCTGCAAAAATTCCTTGTATATCTTCATCCTCAATTAAAGCCACCTTACCGATAGTTCCCTCTCCAGAACGCGCCAATAAAATATCATCCTTTTTTACGGTTTTATTCGGGTTAGATGAGGAATAATTTTCTGAGACTTTTTTGCAATCTTCTGGGCCGAAAGCCCACGTTTTAATGTTTGACATAGCGATATAATAAAACTCGCCTTCATCATCATAGTCACTCGGTGATACGCTTTTACCTAAAACAATCGGTTCTAAAATAAAATTCTTAATCCGCTTCTTGGTTTTAGAACACAAGAAATCATATATAAATTGCCCTGCTGGGTTATGGAATTTGTAACTTAATCGACAATCCACATTTTTTGAAAAATCTACAAGCGTTGCATTAAATCGTTTTTGGGATTTTATTTTTTTAAACTCCGACCAATCAAAACATAACAATTCAGTAAAAACCTTATTTATAATCTGTTCTATTTGTAGCTTGCTTTCCTTTAGCTCCAAGATTTTTTGTTCAAGTAATAGAACAGATCCCAATAGTTTCTTTTGAAAAGGCTGGTCAAAAGTTGGTATTTTAATCTTTGACAAATGGTCAGTATTTAAGCCAGGTTGCCCTTTTTTTCTATACGCTAGGTCTTTTATTTGAGCTTGAACATATTGACTTTGAATTAAATAAAATAGAATTTTTTGGTTGATTTTCCCATTTCCCCTAAGAATATAGACATGTTCATTTACCATAACCTCTTTAATGGGGAAATTATTGGAGACATAACATGACTTACCTGTCAATGCTCCATCTTTGCAAACTAAAATATCATTCTGTTGTACCTTTCCTCTTGTTGCCGTATAAAAATAATCAATTGGAATTAGTGGCATTTTTTTCAAATCAACCGAACCATCTGCATTAATTTGTTCACCTCCAAGACTTAAAGCACAATCTTCATCCTTGTCTAAATATATAATTCCTCCGCTTGGTCGGCTTCCTGTTTCAAATGATTCTAAACAATCAAATAGCTTAATTAAAGTGTGAGTGGTTTGGGGTTTTTCATTAGAATAGCAAAGTCTTAAATTGCTATTCTCTGATAGTGATGAAAAGGCTACAAATGCTTTTACTACTGCCACACAACCTCCTGTCTGATCGCGTCCAAAATAGTCAGTTTGGCAGTTTTACGTAATAAAATATCATCGCTTTTATAGCGTAACAGCAACCCATTTTTGAAATGGCTGACCAAAACAGCATCGATGCGTTCGGTGTATTCTTCTTTCAAAATGTCATTTTCATAGTAGCTCGCCAAAATGCCTTCTACTTCGTTTTTTTCGGCTTTTAACGACGCTATTTTTTGAGCATAGTTTTCGATGTCCTCAATCAGTTTCTCGATTTTCTTTTGCGTAGACGCGTTTTCCTTGATGCCGTTTTTCTTTTCTAATGCGACTTTCTCTTGTTCGGCATCGGCTTGCTTGTCTTCTATGTGCTTGATGTCCTGGTTGTATTGGGAGATTACCATTTTGCAATCGAGTTTGGCAGGCGCATATTCAAGATCGTAAAGGTCGTTGGGCATTGGATTTTCGCCCCGTTTGGTACGCTTGTAGCCTACGTTTTCGGCTTCCGCCATAAAAATCGCATAGTCTATTTCGCTTGCTTTTGCCACTTCCCCAAACACCCACCACGCATTGTAAAACCCGAAAACGTTGGTCTCTTTCTCGTATTTCGAGAGCTTCGCAATTTCCTCGCTGTATTTGGACAATAATGCTTTGATGTCGAGTTCGTTATCTTCGGGGGTAATGTAGTCTTTTAAAAAACGGTTGATGTTTTTTAAAATGTTTGCCGTGTTATTGTCTTCAATGTCTTGTACTACGTCTTTCGCCCACTTTTTATTTAGGGATTTATCCTCAACAAAATATTGCTTGTAGTCGTTGATTCGGGTATTGAGTAAGCTCCATTCTTTGCCGTACTTATCCCAAAGTTCATTCCACTTCTCAACCTGCGCTTTGGTTTTCTTTTGCGCAAATAGCAAACTGGTTTTGGTTGAGGTAAACGGCTCAAAAGTAATTTGTGGCAGGCTTACAACGGCTTTTATGTCGAAATATTTAAACAGAAACAATCGGATGTATTTATTTTCGGTGGTGTCAAAAACGCTTTCCGGCAATACCACCCCCAAACGCCCACCTTCTTTCAGCAATTGGTAATAGCGTTCAATAAAAAGATTTTCAGAGTTCTTTTTATCGCCAAAAATAAAAGCGTGTTTTACTTCTCGCTGGGTTTGTGTGTCCAGATCAACGCTAAAAGGTGGATTGCTAACGGCTACGTCAAATTTCCCGTTTACGTCTTTATCGTTATAAAGTGTTTCGGGGCTTGCTGTTTCTAAATAGTTTGGCGATGTTTCTTTGACATAAAAGCGAAAAGGCAACAAACCGTCTTTGACAAAGATGTTGGTTGAACCATCACCATGCAAAATCATATTTACTTTAGAGGCGGTTCCTAAATCAAAATTGATTTCTGAACCGTATAGATATTCTCTTGCCCATTTGTTTTCAGCATAATCGGGCATAAATAGTTCCTCGAAACGCTGCTTAATTTGACGGCTCGATTTTATTTTATCGCGCTGTTTATATTTAATTTCCTTGGTAATGAGTTTCATGGCTTCAACTAAATACGTGCCGCTACCCGCCGATGGGTCAACCATCAGCGGTAATTCCCTGTCATTGTTCAGCCGATCTATTGCAAGATTATCAAGCTGTAAAGCGTAAAGTAAAAAATTTACAATCGGTGTCGGTGTAAAAAATTGGCCTTTATTTTGTTTGAAACCGTCACGGGTAATGCTTTCAAAGAAATCACCCAAAATATCTTTACCATCCAACGAGCTGCGGCCTTCAAGAAATGAGAAGTTTTCCAATTCCTGAACGGTGTAGACCAGTTTGTTAAGCGGAAATTTATTGCGGTTGATAACATTGTCGTCATCAATTTTTTGCTGTTCTGAAACATTAAGCTGTTGTTTTAATGCCCGTTTATAAAGCAAGTTAATACGGTCGTAGATGTTATGCTGGCTTTCAACATTGTGACCGTATTGATAAACCTGGAAATCGTATTCTTGCCCGTCTTCTTTCTCGTATTCGTCTTGTATTTTGGCAAGAATGATATTGACCAGCGAATAGAATATTTCGCTGTCATTGGTGCCTCCGCCACCCCACAGGACATTGTGCAGGTTTCGCCCCAATCCCGCGATTTCTTCACGGTTTATGCGTACTCTTAAATCGTGCTTTTCATCACCTTTGATTAACGGCTTCTTTTTGGGTTCTCCGTAACCAGCGGTTAGTTCTGTACCAATGGAAATAAAGCCGTCATTCTCCCAATCGGTATAGGTTTTGTATTTGTCAAAATCGATAATGATCGCTCTATCAACAACATCCACCTCTGGTATTTCGGCTGTGTAATAAACCAAATAGCGTACTTTGGTTTTGAAATCGCGCTCTTCAGTTTGTGCGAGTGCAAAAAGCTGCCCTTCAATTTCGTTTTTATCGGCTTCAAATTTGTTGGGGGCTTTAACTTCAATAAAAAAGAAAGGGTTGCCTTGTTCGTCTTTAACGAGAACATCGACTCTTGGGTTAATCTTGCTGTGACCTCCTTTTATGGTGTATTCCTTTTCCGTTTCGAGATTTTCCGGCTTGTAATGAAGTTCATTAACTAATCGGTCGATAAGAAAAGCTCTTACAATTTCTTCATCGCCAGTAAGAGACTTTAAGGCTCTGTTGTGTTTTATTTTTTCAGAATAGATTACAGTTTCTTTTTCAAGATTTATGCGGGCAATATTATTCTTTTGTTGATCGAGTTTATTCTCGACTATTTTTTTCCAGTCTTTCACAGTTATCATTCCACATGTTTTTTAGCCAACCATTCAGAATGGTGGAGCATTGATTTTGTATTATTCGATTGGTTTGTAGATTTCGTCAGCTGCGTCTATTGCACATCGCATGTGCCGGAGATATTCATCAGCATTCTCAAGTTAATTTTTTAATACTGGCATGGCCGACAAATGTTTGAAGCTGGCTAATGGCAATGGCATTGAGTTTTTTCAACCGCTCACTTTGGGATAGTCCCATACGGATAAATTCCGCATTCATACTTTCAATATTGGCTAACACCAGCAGTTGTTCTATGCTGGCCTCTTCGCGCATGTTGCCTTTTTTGTCCGGGTTTTCATCACGCCATTGTTTAGCGGTTTTGCCAAACAGGGCGGTATTGAGTACGTCCGCTTCATTGGCATAGATATATTTTTCCTGATCGGCTGTAATCAGGTTTGGAACAATATGCTCTTTAATCGCATCGGTATGAATGGCGTAGTTCAGCTTGGACAAGGTACGGTTAAGATTCCATGCTAAGGATAAGCGCTGATTTTCATCTTCTTTAAGGCGCTGAAATTCTTTGATGAGATAAAGTTTAAATTCTGGGCTAAGCCAAGAGCCGAATTCAAAAGCTATGTCTTTATGGGCAAAAGTGCCACCTCCATAACGTCCTGCTTTGGATTGGAAGCCAATGGCATTGGTAGCCGCTATCCATTTCTTGGGTGTTAGACTAAAGCTGTTTAATCCAGCCTCTTTTTTAAAGGTGTCGAATTCGACACCTTTAAAATCAGGATTATGGAGTTGCTCCCAAATTCCTAGGAATTCCAATGTATTGCGATTGCGCATCCAATTGTAAATAAGTTCACTGTCGCCAAACTTAGCCGCCATATCGGTGATGCAAATATAGTCGTCCTCACTCTGTGAAATGATGCTGATTGCTGTGCCTTGGACATTGATGCTGGTTTGCTTGTTTTTGGCTGTACTCATATCGTTTTCCCGTCCCATAAAAAACCCCGGATTTCGTCAACTTTTCTGGTGGAAAAGCCGGATTTCCAGGGCATTATTTTTGATAAATTGTAGGCTTAAAGCCGCTTGGCTTCAAGGACTATCCGGTATTAGCGGCAATAGGGACGGACACCTCACAGTTCGCCACATAACGCCGATACCCTGTAGGATGTGCATTTTCTTTGTCGCCGGGGGATTGAGAATGCCCGATTTGTTTAACCAGTCAAGTAAGGACATGGTTTTTCCTTGATATTAAGTGTTTGTCGTCCAAATTGGCTTTTTTTGCCAATCACTTGGAAAGCCCATCGCATGGGGGTTGACGGAATGTTTTTTGAATAGTTCGAGCAAATGTTTTTTCCAGTGATGGCCTGGACAAATCAAATCCATCAAGTAGGCCAGCAAGACTAAGGTATTGTAAAGCTTACGTCCGCCGCTTGGCTGATGGTTGAAGCTGCTTACTAATGATGCAGGTCTTTTGTTGGGGATTTTTAGGGTGACGGTGTAGTCGCGGTTCCATACCCTGGCATGGTGAGCGCAATGATTACGGATGGTTGTCAGGTGATGCAAAAAGGTTCTTAGGTTTTTTTCGTCTAAACCATAAATATCGGCAATTATTTTACGGTCTTGCCTGTTTTGCAAGTTATCGTACCACTGGGAAAGCTGGCCGATACTCATTAATTCGACTATCGCCCAAATTGGAGGCAACGGTTCTTGATATTTTTGCGTCAGGTGTTTAATAAACTCTTCGCCGCTTTGTTTTACTTCGTTTTCCAATTTATTCAATGCTCGACCGTAGCGAGATGGCTCATGAAACAAGCTTTGGTTTAAATGCGGGTGAGTTCCATAACGCAGACTGAGTTGATAGGCAAATTGGGTGCGTAGCGAAACTTCAACACGTTCAATGGCATCCATCAGCCATAACCGTAATTCCCGATCAAAGATATAGAGTTTTAAAGCATCGTCAAACTGTGTTCCGGGCTGAAATTGATGGCTGCTGTGATCTTTTTCAAACGGCAACCAATAAGCGCCAAGGCGATAGTAGTTAAGATGACCTAGGTAATGAAGTGCTAAGGCCTCGTCAGTAACGTGCATCCCCCTGTCTTTGAGCTGTTGTAACTGATCTTTTAAGGCTAATGGGGATTTAGTGTAGGGGATTTTTTGATGAATATTTGGGAAGTTCACTTTTCATGCCCCCAGAAACAAGTAACCCTCCGGGGTGCGCTGTTCTTACGGGAAGCGTGGAGGGTATTGTTAGGCGGTATTATATTACTTGCTGGTAATAATACAAGGCTGGCGTGGCAAATTTTGGCTTGTTGTATCATTAATATTTTGGGCATCTGTGGTATTTTGCCGTAGGGAGATAAAAACTTCAGCCCAGTGCAAGTTTGAGTATGAGTATGATGTCGCTGTCGGCAAGAACGATCAACGTTCCCTTTTTAGGTAAGTCTATCACATCCCGGTGTCTATCGATCTTGAGCCTTATCATATTTCTATCGGCCGCTGGTATAAATCACAGCCGATCACATAACGCCGATACCCTATGATTCAGCCCACTTTTCGCTCTTCAATGTAACATGTTGTTATTAAAGGGTAATATTTCATGCGTAACGTGAATTTTAAAATACAATATC
>DIUF01000024.1 GCA_002422285.1 Flavobacteriales bacterium UBA6165
GATGTTTGAGTGGATTGCGGTTTATGCGTCATCAACTCCTTCAAAATGTGCATGCCATGGTGGCGACCCTTGTTCGGTTTGATGAATTTTTCAACGCGGTCTGAGAAGAAAATCGCACCTACGCGGTCGTTGGTAGCCAAAGCCGAAAAAATGAGTGTTGCAGCCACCTCAAGCGCCGTCGTTTCTTTGTTGTTTTGTCCCGAACCGAAGTCCATAGATGCAGAAACGTCAATCAGAAGCATCACGACAAGTTCACGTTCTTCTTCGAAAACCTTCACGAAAGGTGCATCAAAGCGGGCGGTTACATTCCAATCAATCGAGCGAACGTCATCGCCAATGCTGTAGTCGCGCACTTCCGAAAACGACATACCTCTTCCTTTAAACGCAGACTGATATTGTCCCGAAAACAATTGTTTCGTGATGCTGCGCGTCGTAATTTCTATACGATGAATTCTCGAGAAGAGGTCTTTTAAGTCCATGGCTTATGGAATGTCAACTCGGGTCAAAATTTCTTTGATGATGTCGTTTTCTGTAATGTTATCCGCTTCTGCTTCGTAGGTGAGACCAATTCTGTGGCGCAATACATCAGGCGCAATGGCACGCACATCTTCTGGAATCACAAAAGCGCGTTTCTGCAAAAATGCGTGTGCTTTGGCAGCCAAGGCCAAGTTGATGCTGGCACGTGGCGAACCACCATAACTGATATAAGGCGCGAGTTTTTCCAATTTGTTGGCAGCAGGATTTCGCGTGGCAAACACCAAGTCCACGATGTATTGTTCGATTTTTTCATCCAAATAAACATGGCGTGTCAAGTTGCGCAAACGCAGCACATCTTCTGGTTTCAAAACTGCATTGGCTTTATCCATTCCTTCGCGGCGCACATTGGAGCGGATGATTAATTTTTCTTCCTCTTTCTTCGGATAATCCAAGAAAATTTTGAGCATAAATCTGTCCACTTGCGCTTCAGGCAAAGGATAAGTTCCTTCTTGCTCAATGGGGTTTTGTGTGGCCATAACCAAGAACGGCTCTGGTAATTTGTAGCTTGTGTCTCCTAGCGTAACCTGACGTTCTTGCATGGCTTCCAACAAGGCTGCTTGCACTTTTGCCGGCGCACGGTTGATTTCATCTGCCAACACAAAATTGGCGAAAATCGGACCTTTTTTTACGGTAAAATCTTGTGATTTCTGGTTGTAAATCATGGTTCCTGTGATATCCGCAGGTAGCAAATCAGGCGTGAATTGCACGCGACTAAAACTTCCTGAAATGGCATCACTCAAAGTGCGAATGGCTAAAGTTTTCGCCAAACCAGGCACCCCTTCGAGCAAAATATGGCCATCGGCAAGGAGCGCAATCAACAAGCGATCAACCATATATTGTTGACCCACAATTACTTTTCCGATTTCATTCTTGAGCAGTTGCAAATAGGCTGATTCATTTTGAATCTTTTCGAGCAACTCGCGTAAATCTTCGCTTTGGTTCACTGTTTCCAATTTTTTCCTTTTATTTGTTACGCAAAATTCGTTTTTTCAACCAAGGTTAAGGTCTTTGTGTCGTTAAATATTGTTAATCACAAATTGAGTGCGAATGTCTGAAAAATTATGCTTGGAATGTCAGTCACCCTTAATGGGACGAAAAGATAAACGTTTTTGCAACGATTATTGCAGAAATGCCTTTCACAATAAGCAAAACGAAGAAGACAACAGCTACGTGCGCAGGGTGAATGCCATACTGCGAAAGAACCGTCGCATCCTCGCTAAAATGAACACTTCTGGCAAGGCAAAAGTGCGCGCCATTCAACTGGCAGAAGAAGGATTTAATTTCCATTTTTACACCAATACTTACCAAACAAAATCTGGTAACTTGTACTATTTCTGCTACGATCAAGGCTATTTGAAACACGAAGAAGATTGGATAACGCTTGTGATTAAGCAGGATTATGTGAAGGTTTAGATGTTTTGGCCTCTAGCTGCTAGCTTCTGGCGACTGGCTATTTGTTCATGATAAACAGATTAGAAGTAGCTTTTTTCATCGAACTCACCGATATGAATTTCTTTTACTTTTTCTATTTCAATTTTTTAAATTACATTGAACTTAACTAGCAGCCTCAACAGCCCCCAAAACAATTCCCAATTGAGCCAAAACATAAGTGCTCATCACCAAAAAGTTTGGATAGGGGAGAGCGATTTCGGTGAATTTCGATGTGGCCAAAATGGCGTCGCTTGTTATGAAGAATAGCGCTCCAAAGAAAATGAAAATGAAACTTCTCGCTGAAACCTGACCTTTGCGCAAAGCCGCTGAAATACCCATGAAACAAATTACGGCGCCATAAATAAACACTGCGGGCGAAAGTACTTTCGCATCTTCCAATTTTAAAACGTGGTTCTGAATGAAAATCATGAACACGGCATAGAACAAAGTAAAACCAAGTATCACAGACAAGAAATAGCGCTTGGATTGAGAGCTGTTGCGCTGAAATAAAAATGCAATCGAATAAAGAATTTGCGCTGTTAGAAAACTCAACAAGCCAGGAATGAATAAATCAACTTCACGAATCATTAGAAGCACATCGCCGAGTAGCGAAAAAATTAAGCCTAGAATTATCAAGCGACCAAATCGGGTTTGTAGGGGTTTAATTCTAGTAAAAATAAGCGCCAACAAAATAGGCATAAGCAGCGGTTTGGTGCCGTAGAGCAAGGGTAGATTCTGGGTGTTTTCCGCGTAAATTTCGATAGATAAACAGAGGAATAAAAGGCTTATAAAAAAGAGGCTCGATGCTTTCAAATTTTTTAACTTTTGATTTTCACAAAGATTGACATAAATTTAAAAACCGCGTTATTTTTTCAAGTTACCCCATTCTAGCTCACATTTCTAATTATTTTAGGGCCGAAAAATTTATAGCACGCCTCTTTATGCATAAACTTACAAAAGGAATAAATTTCAGTAGATTTCGAATAACAACGGTCACAGTTTTATTAATTGCGGCTCATTTAACGCAAGTTTCTATCGCTCAAAGTAAAGACGTTTTTGATGAAGAGCGTGGAAGTTTAGCAGAGTTTTTCAGACCCATTGAACAATCTGCGCTAGAGCAATACAAAAAGAAGTATTCACAATTGCACCGTAAAGAAGGCCTTGAAATTAAGGAGTTATTGATTCAGGGTAGTGCATTTACTAGAGGCCTTCACAAAACAGGAATTATAAATTTCAACTCCAAGGCAACCAAATATCTCAATGATATAAAGTCAAATTTATTAAGTAACTACCCAAAAGCGAGTCAACAGATTAGGGTTTATGTTACATATAATCCTGCCCTGAACGCTATGGCTACAATCAACGAGAAAATTTATGTGAATGTTGGCTTGTTGGCAAGAGTTAAGAACGAGGCACAACTGGCCTTTATCATGGCGCATGAGTTGATGCACATCATCAATATGCACTCTGTTGAGCAATATAAAGCGATTAAAAAGGAGGTGAAAAATGTGCAACAATCCAATGTGTCTCGGAAAGCGGATCAAATTGAATTGTTCAAACACACAATGAGTATACAACATGAGCTTGAGGCTGATGCAGATGGATTTCATTTGTTTCTGAGCGCAGGGTATAATCCGAAAGAAGCGTATGAAGCTCTTCGTATTTTGGAATCTGCAGATGAGGAATTGATTCAAAAACAAGTGTCTCACGAAATTTTAAGGATTCGTGAAGGCGTTTATGATTCTTTGCTTTTGAGTATAAAGAACAATGATTTGAAAGACGTTGAGTCAAAAAAACCAACAATTATTGGCGTCAAAGATTCTGACAGCGAGGAAGTAGAAGAACTGTCAACACATCCAGAGGTGAAGCAGCGACTAGAAAAGATTAACGAGTTAATAAAAGAGTTTGGAAAAAATCCACCAACAGCCACATATAAGATTAGTCAAGCGCTTTTTGAAGAAATCAAATTGGCCAGTTTGAAAATCGTCAACAGTTCCTACAACCAAAGCAGTGATTTTGGAGGGGCATTTTTAATTTATTCTAATTTGTTATTAGAGGGCCAAAAGACTGAAGACGTATTACATCATTATTGTTATGCTATTTTTGGCATTATTCACGATCGCAAATTCAAATTCAATTATAATTTCAATGCGTCCATGAGTCACGAAGATTCCGTTTTCGTTACTTTCTATAGGAAAAATGATTTGAATTCGCTCTCATTATGGGGTTTAAACGCGCTTTATTCTGTTCGTACTGAACAAAACAGAGCCACTATAGACAAGTTTGCCACCAAGATCAGTCAACTTATCAAGGGAGATGAACGAATAAAACCTGAAGATTTCAAAGATTTTCGTCAATTTGATGAAGCCACAAGCTATGCATATTCAGGGCTTAAATTTGCTGAGATTGATTTTAAATTCAGTTTCTACAATGCGCTACCAAGAAGTCTAAAACGAGAATTTAACAATCGAAAAATTCATACTGCAAAAAAAGATGGTAAGATTGCGTTTCTTGACATGAATAACATTTCAGTTGATATCGGTTTAACTTCTGCGGGATTCAATTTTAAACGCAGCGATAAGCTGGACTTGGTTTCTCAAAATGCCTTATTAGATTTGGTATCCAACTACAAAAAAGATCTGGTTTTGCTGATACCAAATTCTGTAAATTACAATAGCGAACAGTATGATAATTTTCAATTGCTATCCAAATGGCTTTCAGAAAGAATTTACTTTGATGCCGCCCCTTATGAGTCGCTCTACTCAAAAGAAATTGAAGCTTTAAGAAGGGATTATGATATTCGTTATTTAATGGTCAACTTGACACTCGATGTTCGAAATCGTGGTGGCTTAAATTTGGGACGCTTGGCCGGTATTTATCTCTCGCCACTTTATATTACTCATGCTATTGTGAATAAACAGAATAGTAAAACGCGGGAGTATATTCTAACGATAATGATTGACATTGAAACTGGTGATTTGGTTATGTGGGATAAACGAACAACGGAGGAGCCTATGAACAAGGCCTTCATTTATAACATATACGATGATGTTTTGAAGGGCTTTATGAAAAAATCTTGACCTATTTTTTGAATTGACACTTGAATAATGATGAAAAGAAACGCTGTGTTTTTATTACTGTTTATCTCTTTATGCCCTATTGTATTTTCGCAAGGATATAAAGACAAGAGGTTATCTGCTTCTTATGAACTTGGTTATTCCATGCTCGGTAGAATTCTAACTTGGGATAGACTTATCTTATCACGCCACACGCTTGATGCTTCTTACACGCTCTCAAAAAGATTTTCAGTGGGCGCTAGGTTTAATTATGCAAAAAAAACATTGCCTGCCGACATCGTAGCAGGAACTTTGGGACAACGAGACTTTTTCAACACTTTTGGTCAAGTTAACGGCACTTTCAAGAACGCAATGATTGAAGATATAACTTTTGGAATATCTATAAGATACTTTGCAAAATCAAATGGTTGTTATGCGCCAATTGGGAAATACTTTGCCATTGGATATGAGCAGGGGAGACAAAACGGAACAACTTTAATCTTTCAAGGAACTTCATCGAGTTCAGATGATGTGTACTCTTATGGCCGGGAGAATAGGACAACTTTGAGGTTGATGTCTATTACTTATGGCAGGAATATCCTCGTATATGACAAGGTTCTTTTGGGTTATGGGATGACAATGAGTCTTAATCAGTTCAGAGAGCTTCAGTTCAGAAGATTTATTGCTCGTCCTTTTGTGAATGTTGGTTTTGTTTTCTAATAATTTTTTCATGATTAAATACACGCTAAAATCCGTAATCTTGACAGCGCTAATGGCTCTGGTTTTGTGCTCCAATAGCTATGCTCAAGATGAAGCCATGTTGAACCAGAAATTTAAAAATTGGGAACGCATAGAGCCCACGAAATCATCAGCTTTCTCCAGAATTGTTTCCATTGATTTGCAAGCTTCAATCATGTTGATGGAAATGTTTTTTAGTTCTAGAAGAGATGTTACTTACATAAGTGAAATAGATGGTTCAGATGTAAACATCAGCGAACAATCCAGCTCCATAGGGCTTTTTGGTTTTGCTGTTGCTCCCCGCTTTAATCTTTATCAGGATGGAAAAAAAGCCTTTGGCATTAGAACAGCAGCAAGCCTTTCTTTGTCTGTTGTTGAATACAGTCTTATTAACAATGACGCAACCGTGGGTCATTTTACTTACGGGGCTTCTGCGTTTTGTGCTTTTGGATTGGGCGGTGCTTACAACAACGTAAACAATCGTGGGGTTTTGATTGGCTTGGGCGTGTTAAATTTACGAGCGCCTATTAAAGATATTCAAGGCAACTTTGAATTAGCAAAGGATAGCCCAAGGCCTGGGATGTGGACATTGCCCTATATTCATTTTGATATTTACCGACGAGGAAAATCCTTTAAAAGATCATCTAACATTAATTTTAATTTAGGATATTGGTCGAGTTCTTTTTATTACAGAATTGCATTAGGAATGGCTTTTTAACCAATATTCAATTAAAACTCATCATATTCTTTATGATGAATTAAACAATCCATACACTCAAACTTCTTTCTGCTCACCTACTGGTGCCGATGTTCTTACCATTATGAAAAGTATTCGATTTTCCTCTGGATTTATGAAAACCGCTTCTTTTTGACCTTATCTATTGCCAATAGATTGACAGAAATGAAATAGCAAAACACAGCAATTTTTCAGAAAATATTGGGCAAAAATAAAAAGCAGCTACCTCGTTTGATAACCGCTTTTCACGTTACTATTTAACCTGATTTCAATTATTAATCGAACTCAGGTTATAAACCCAAGAAGTATTGCTTATGACTTTTCTTGAATTGCTTTTAAATCGATTTTCCTAAAAATTGAACATCAAACCGAAGGAGAAGTTGTAAACAGGATCCACAACATTTTTATCGAACAATGGTACGATGCTGTAATTCACAAAAGCTCCCCAATCACCATACCCCAAACGTATTGTCGCATCTGCTTTGAAGGAATTAAAAAAGTATTGACCGCGTTTTTCTTTGATGTCGAAGCTTTGGTTGTTTTCGATGTATTTTTGACGCAATCTTGAACCGATTCTAACACCACCAACAAAACCGTACGATAAGTTGAAATTGTCACTGTTTTTTGAGGGAAAGTTGATTTGAAGAAGCAAAGGGATTTGCAAATAAGCAGCACGAAGTCTGTTTCTTGAATAACTTCGGTTTGGATCAACGAAACCATAGATGGAATCCATATCATAGTTCACTGTATAGTTGCCGCGATATCCAAAATGACTCAAGTTTACGCCAAGTCCCGTAACCACTCCAAAACCGTCTTTGTACAAGGAGAAAAAGTGCTCAAAGAAGTTGAAATTGAAGGTCCATGATTTTGCTGGGTCAAAATCCAAATGCGGTGTTCCGTTGAAATCAGATGTTCTTTCAGGCGTGAGCAACATGTTTACGCCCATATCGAATCCCGACCAATTGGAACGCTTAGAAACGCCTGTTTTGATTGGTTTATCCGACCTTGGCGCTCCATTTCCGCTGTTGAAAATTTCCACCTCTTCTTCTACTTGCACGAGGGTTGTATCGCCGTTTTCGTTGATTTGAATTTCTTCGTTGTTTTTGACCACTTTGATCACAACTTTTTCTTCTTTTTGGGCAAATCCTAAGCCCGATGCCAGAACAAATCCAGCAAGAAACATTAACTTTTTCATTTCTCTAATTGTTTGATATTTAACACTTATTGCCGATTCAATTTCATCCAACTCGGCTTCCTAATTTGGGTGTGCACTTTCCAAAATTTTAATTCTATATGGTCGCTTTCCGCATATTCTTTTACTTCCGTTCGAGTCTTTCTTGCCACATTTTCAGCAAATCCATAGCCCAAACCAATAATGTTGGACTCTTTGGATACGCGTTCCATGAAATTTGATGATTCTGGGGCGCCATTCGACTTGAAAGTGTTGTCAATCCTAACGTATGCCACATCTCTATTCGTTGTATACTCACTCAACACAACATCGCCTAATTCTCTTTCTTGCATGGGTGCAATGGGCTCGTAAACCATCTGCTCACCAATCAAATTCTCCGGTTCAAGTATGTTAGGAACATTATCGATTCTTTTCGAATTGGATTTGTTTTCCCTTGGTTTATAAGCTGTTGATTCTATATGCGTTGTGACTGTTTTTGGTTTCTTTGGCCATTCAAATTTTGGTCTCGAGTTGGTTGCCAAACCACGCCCAATTCCTTCTGTGTTAAAGTACAACCCATTCAAACCAAAGAATAACAAAATCACGGCAGCAGCTGCGTAAGTTGCGCGATACATCCATGCCGCGTATGAAATACTAACTGTTTGAATCATACTCTCTTTACTTGCAAAAACAATTCGCTCATCTTCTTGCAATTTCATCTTCGAGAAAATCGCATATTCTTGCTGCGTCGTTTTGTCTTCTTTCAATAAAATTTGCAGCTTTTCAGTTTCCTCTTGAGACGCCACGTTTTCAAGTTCCGCGATAATTAAGCTTTGTTTGGCATCTAATGATTCATCTTGCAACAATTGGTCTTTAGCAGCGAATACCACGGCTTCATTATTTTGAAGGGTAAACATTTCCAAGGCACTATCAAAATCTTCCTGCAACTCTGGATGAGCAGCGAGAAAATCAAAAAGCGCATCTGTCTCGCTTGCAGAAAGTCGACCTTCCGCAAAATCAAGCAAAACTGCTTCGTAATTGTATTTATTCACTGTGCTCATGCTACCAATTCTTCTTTACCTGTAAAAAAAGTCCTCAAATTTTTACGCGCTCTGAAGATGTAAACCTTCACTTGCGACTCATTCAAATCTAATATTTCACCAATTTCTTTATAATCATATCCCTCATAATCGCGAAGCAAAACAGCGCTTTTTTGAATTTGAGGCAAATTGTTTAAAGCCATATCCAACGCTTCTTTCAAGCCCAAATCGGGTTGATGCGTCGAGCCACCAAGTTGAATTTCATCTTGAAACTCCAACTTTTTGTCCTTGCGAATGGCATCGATCATCGTGTTGTAAGCCGCCTGAAACAAATAACTTTTGGCTTTCTCAAAGGGAACGTCATCCACTTTCATCCAAACTTTTACAAACACATCCTGAACAATGTCTTCAGCCTTTTCTACATGTCGGATATTCTTCAACACAAATCGGTAGATTTTGTCTGAATATTCCCTAACACATGTATTGTACTCTTGAACTGTCATTCGTTCGGTATTTGGATGTAAGACGCCCTAGACGATGTAAAGTTACAGCGACTTAATTTTTTTTGAGAAATTTTTTTGAATACGATGATAAAGCTTTGTTTGTCAAGTTTTTATGGTTTCAAAATAATGTCCTCCCCCTTTGTCCCCCTCCAAAGGGGGAATCGTACCCAATCAAATTATTGGATAAATTTTACCACATATTGCCCAGTTGGATGTGTGTTACTCTACCGTTGCGATGACGGGTGGACAAAGAGGGAGGAATTCACATATTAATTTATCTTTGCCCTCTAATGCAAAATCATCTACTCATCTACACCGATTTCGTAACAGAACGCTTGGTTTATACTTGGCAGTTTATATGTAATTTGCGTGGTGTAAACTTTGAGTTTTGCAACGACCCCAATCGATTTGTTCAGTCTTCCAGCCCAGCCAAATTAGTGTATTCAGATTACCCATTCGAGCAAACTTTCCCAAAAATTGTTCCCGCGCGACTACTTTTTGATGATGGAATTGAAAATCAGGACATCAACTTAGGTGAATTTCAAGGAGAGCCTTGTCTTCAATTTGGTGAAATAACCGACCCAGTGGCATCTATATTTTATGTCATTTCGCGCTATGAGGAGTATTTGTCCTTTCCCGCTGATGAACATGATCGCTTTTCCGCAGAACATTCGATACTCAAAAAATTCAACTTGCTTCATCAACCTGCAGCAGATATTTGGGCGGAACAAGTATTACTCAAAGTTCAAAACATGTACTCTGAGTTTAGTTTTATTCGCCCTGAGTCAAGTTTGACCTTAACTTTCGACATCGACAACACTTTTGCTTTTAAGCACAAAAACTGGATGCAATTGCTCGGTGGGCGTTTGAAAGATTTCGCGAAAGGCAACAGCAAAAATCAAGATTTGCGCAGAGAAGTGCTCGCAGGACAAACCCCTGATCCAAACGACACTTTTGATTTGATTTCTCAGTACATTGCCCAGCAAAACGAGGTGAAACTTTTCTGGCATTTGGGCGATTTCAAAAAGTTCGACCGCAATATTTCATGGACTAATGCCGTGCACCAGCGACTCATTCAGAAAATGGGAAAACAAACAACTGTAGGCATTCATCCCAGTTATGCCTCCTATCTCAATGAAGCTTTGGTGCGTCAAGAACGAGGTAGATTGGAACACATTCTTAAAAAACCAGTAATTGACTCTCGACAGCATTTTTTGAAAGTCAGATTCCCCGGAACCTTTGAGTTACTCAACAACATTGGTGTCAAAAACGACTTTTCTGTTGGATTTGCAGATGATTTTGGTTTCAGAATGGGAACGGCTCAAGCTTTGCCTTTTTTCAATTTGTTGACCGATGAAGTCACCGATTTGATGCTGCATCCTTTTGTGTATATGGATGGAACGTTCAACCAATACCTCAAATTATCGCCAGAGCAAGCCATCGAAAAAGTTAAACCCTTGATAGAAGAAGTCAAAAAACACGGCGGCAATTTTATTTGCATTTGGCACAACGACACCATCAATAATCAGGGCAGCTGGAAAGATTGGAAACAGGTATTGGATGCCACAATTGATTCTTTTAAGCGCTTATGAATTTCAGAACCACATGGGACATAGCTCCATTTGAAACACAACTCCAACACGGCGAAAAAATCGTGCTGATGGGTAGTTGTTTTTCAGAGAATATCGGCAAAAAACTGCGCTATTACGGCTTCGATGCACTCGTCAATCCGTTTGGTACCATCTTTCATCCCTTGCCATTAGCAACTGTTATAGAACCAAGTTCCTTTGGGGAAATTAGAACTATTGAACGCGACGATTACTGGTACACCTTCGAAGCACATAGCGCTATCCAAGGATCTGATGAAGGAGAACTTCTCGACAAGCTTTTTGAACAACAGGCTTTGTTAAAATCATATCTGAAAGAAGCCAAAATGTTGGTCATCACCTTTGGAAGTGCTTGGGGCTATTACAAAGACAATGCAATCGTAGCCAATTGCCACAAATTGCCGGCTTCGAATTTTGATAAAAGTTTGACAGATTTGCACAGTATGGTGCATCAATGGCGGAAATTGATCCGTGAGTTGAAAGAAATATATCCTCAACTCGACATTGTGTTCACGGTGAGTCCTGTGCGCCACACCAAAGATGGCATGGTAGAAAATCAGCATAGCAAAGCCCGTTTAATCGAATTGGTGCATCATTTGAATGAAAAATATTTCCCAGCCTACGAAATCCAAATGGATGATTTGAGAGATTATCGGTTTTATGAAGCCGATATGATTCACCCGAATTCAATGGCTGTGGACTACATTTTTGAAAAATTCTCGGAAGTCGC
>DIUF01000077.1 GCA_002422285.1 Flavobacteriales bacterium UBA6165
AGGTGACGCGTGGTATTCGAATTTTCAGCGCGGAAGGTTGGTCCGAAGGTATATACCTGACCCAAGGCCAAAGCGCCCAATTCGGCTTCCAACTGACCAGAAACCGTTAAACTCACTTGTTTACCAAAGAAATCTTCCTCAAAGTTTACGCTTCCGTCTTCGTTGCGTGGTGGATTGTTGGGGTCGATGTTGCTCACATGAAACATTTCACCTGCGCCTTCTGCATCTGATCCTGTAATAATCGGTGCATGAAGATAGAAATAACCTCTATCGTTGAAGTATTTATGGATGGCAAATGCCACAGCATGACGGATTCTGAAAACCGCACCGAAAGTATTTGTACGGAAACGCAAATGTGCTTGCTCACGCAAATATTCCAAACTATGGCGCTTGGGTTGCATCACAGTTTTGGCCACTTCTTCTGGATTGGCATCACCAATGATTTCGAGGCTTTTCACCAAAATTTCAATGTCTTGTCCAGCACCAGCAGATTCAACCACTTTACCAGTTACACCAACGGCAGCTCCAGTGGTAACGCGTTTCACCAAGTTTTCATCAAAGGCATCCAATTCCAATACCGCTTGGATATTTTTAATGGTTGAACCGTCGTTGATTTGGATAAACTGATTGTTTCTAAAAGAGCGAACCCACCCTTTTACAACTACCTCTGAGCCCAGCGTATATTCATTCAATAACGCTGCAATTTTTGTGCGTTTCATCGTGCTTTTTACTATGAAAATTAAAGTTTACGAGCCACTTCCACTTCTTCGAATGCTTCAAGTGTATCATTCACCTGAATGTCGTTGAATTTGTCGATACTGATACCACATTCGTAACCGTGTTTCACCTCTTTCACATCGTCTTTGAAGCGTTTCAAGTCTTTCACAACCCCCGTGTGTATTACGATGCCATCGCGAATAACGCGCATTCTGCTTTTTCTGGTAATCGTACCTTCCAAAACAAAACATCCGGCAATTGTACCCACCTTCGTGATGTTGAAGACCTCTCTAACTTCAGCCGAACCAACAATCTGTTCTTCAATTTCTGGAGACAACATCCCTTCCATTGCCGATTTGATTTCCTCGATGGCTTTGTAGATGATTGAATATAAACGAATATCGATTTGTTCGTTTTCGGCCAATTTACGAGCCGCTTGAGACGGACGAACCTGGAATCCAACGATAATAGCATCAGAAGCAGAAGCCAAATTCACATCGTTTTCAGTGATGGCACCAACGCCTTTGTGAACGATATTCACTTGGATTTGCTCCGTAGAAAGTTTCAATAAAGAGTCAGACAAGGCTTCGATTGAACCGTCCACGTCACCTTTCACAATCAAATTCAATTCCTTGAAGTCACCAATCGCCAAACGACGACCAATTTCATCAAGCGTGATGTGTTTCTGCGTTCTAAGCCCTTGCTCACGGTAAAGTTGTTCGCGTTTGGTGGCAATTGTTCGTGCTTCGCGTTCATCGTCCATCACGTGGAATTTATCTCCCGCATTTGGTGCACCATTAATACCTAATATCGATATTGGAGTAGCAGGACCTGCAATTTCTAGCGGTTTGCCATGTTCGTTGTGCATCGCTCTTACACGACCTGCACAGCGACCCGCAAGGATAATATCACCCACCTTCAAGGTTCCTGCCTCAACAAGCATGTTGGTTACATAACCACGACCTTTGTCCAAAGACGATTCGATAATTGTGCCCACCGCATTTTTATTCGGATTGGCTTTCAAGTCAAGAAGTTCAGCTTCCAACAACACTTTTTCCAACAACAGTTCTATGTTGATATTTTGTTTGGCTGAAATTTCTTGACATTGGTATTTTCCGCCCCATTCTTCTACCAAAATATTCATGGCAGAAAGCTGTTCGCGAATTTTATCTGGGTTCGCACCCGGTTTATCTACTTTATTGATAGCAAAAACCATCGGTACATTGGCTGCTTGGGCATGCGCGATTGCTTCTTTTGTTTGAGGCATCACGTCGTCGTCTGCAGCTACAATGATAATGGCAATATCGGTTACTTGAGCACCACGAGCACGCATCGCCGTAAAGGCTTCGTGACCTGGTGTATCCAAGAAAGTGATGCGTTTTCCACCATCCAGTTTCACAGAGTAAGCCCCGATATGCTGCGTAATTCCACCCGCTTCGCCTTCAACCACATTAGCCTTACGGATTTTATCCAAAAGCGATGTTTTACCGTGGTCAACGTGACCCATTACGGTAACAATTGGAGGTCTAGGAATCAAATCTTCTGGCTTGTCTTCCACAGTTGCAATGGCTTCTTGTACTTCCGCGCTCACAAATTCTACTTCGAAGCCAAATTCATCTGCTACGATGGCAATTGTTTCAGCATCAATTCTTTGGTTGATCGAAACAAATATACCCAAAGACATACATGTGCCAATTACTTGTGTGGGTTGAACGTTCATCATCGAAGCCAATTCGGAAACCGTAACGAATTCCGTGAGCTTCAATACTTTTTCTTCCATTTCGGCCTCCATGGCTTCCATTTCACGACGTTGTGCACGCTCATCGCGTTTGCTACGTCTGATTTTAGATGCCTTGGATTTTCCTCCTCCTGTTAATTTGGAAAGGGTTTCCTTTATTTCTTTTTGAATAGCTTCTTCAGAAATTTGCGCCTTTTCTGGAGCGGGTTTTTTGAATTTGTTAGCAGTACTTCCCGCATCGTGTTGAGGGCTAACCTTCTTGATGCGCTTTCGTTTTTTCTTATCAGCAGCGCTTTCATTGCTCGGTGTAGAGGAGGCAACCGGCTTTTCTTTGGGTTTGAATACAGGAAGTTCGATCTTACCCATAACCTTGAACCCAGCGAGTTTTTCTGAAGTTGCCTTGATTAATTGAATTTCTTCTTTAACAGGAGCAGTGGGCGTCTCTTCTTTCTTTTCTGGAACAGGAGCCGGAGCAGGTTTTTCAGTGACAGGAGTTACTTTTTTATCATGCTTGTGGTCTTCACCCTTCTTTTTCTTATCAGGACGAGTCTTGCTGTTGATGCTATCTAAGTCAATTTTGCCCATCAACTTTACGCCTGTTGTAGTTTCCTCCGGTTTTGTTGGCTCTTCAACAACTTCCTTTTCAACAGGTTCTTCAACAACTTCTTTTTCAATTGGTTGTTCAATTTTTGGTGGTTCTGGTTGGGGCGTTTGGGCAACAACTTTGGGTTGAGCTGCTTGAGCCTGTCTTTTTAACTCTTCTATAGAAAGAGAAACCTCTTCTTCGATTTCTGGACGTTCGTCAATCTTAGGTTTGTTGCTTTCCAATGATATGGTTTCTTTCGGCTCACGCGTTAAGTTGGTTTGTTTTGACTTTTGTTTGTCACGCAACTCATCGGCGAATTCAGCCAATAAAAGGTCATGTACGTCGCCCTCAATCTTGGTGTTTGGGTTGTTCTCAATAACAATTCCCTTCGATCCAAGAAAATCTACAATCGTACCTACAGCAATATTCAATTCTGCTGCTGCCTTATTTAATCTAATCGGTTTAGCCATAAATAGCTTCTTTCTTTTCCTTTATTTAATTAAAAAACGCCCAAAACTGGGGCTAAAGATAGTAAATCCTATGGTTTCAATATTTGCGATGCAAGGAAATTCATCTTATAAATTGAAACGAGGATAATTGAAGATGCAGCACTCATTTTGTGCTGCATCAGTTCTATTATTCAAATTCTGAGCGTAAAATACGCATCACTTCTTCTACTGTTTCTTGTTCCAAGTCTGTTCTTGAAACTAAATCAGCCACCTCAAGTTCCAATACTGATTTGGCAGTGTCGCAACCGATAGCTTTCAATTCATCTATGATCCAACCATCGATTTCATCTGCAAATTCTTCCAAATCTACATCTTCGATGTCTTCAGCTCCTTCTCTATAAACGTCTAACTCCAAGCCACACAAACGGCTCGCCAATTTGATGTTGTGTCCACCTCGCCCTATGGCTAAAGAAACTTGGTCTGGCTTCAAGTATACATTGGCGCGTTTATCGTTTTCTAAAATCTCAACAGAAGAAATTTTTGCTGGTGACAAGGCTCTTTGAATCAATAAATTCAAATTGTTCGTATGATTGATTACGTCGATATTTTCGTTTCTCAACTCACGAACAATTCCATGTATACGAGCACCTTTCATCCCAACACAAGCACCTACTGGGTCAATTCTGTCGTCATATGATTCAACCACAACTTTTGCTCTTTCACCCGGCTCACGCACGATGTTTTTGATGGTAATCAAACCGTCGAACACTTCTGGCACTTCCAATTCGAACAAGCGTTCCAAGAATGCAGGTGCAGTTCGTGAAAGAATAATAACAGGACTGCTGTTTCTCATATCCACTTTGGCTACAACAGCTCGAACAGTTTCGCCTTTTTTGAAGAAATCAGATGGAATTTGCTCAGATTTCGGTAAGATTAATTCGTTTCCTTCGTCATCCAAAACCAAAATTTCTTTCTTCCACACTTGATAAATCTCTCCGGTGATAATTTCACCAATACGCTCTTTGTATTTCGTATAAATGTGGTCTTTTTCCAGTTCTAAGATACGAGAAACCAAGTTTTGGCGAAGCGATAAAATATTTCTTCTCCCAAAGTCAGCAAATTTCAATTCTACCGATACGTCCTCACCAACTTCAAAGTCAGGTTGAATTTTTACGGCCTCCGACAAAGCTATTTCAGTGTTCTCATCTTCTACCTCACCATCGTAAACGATTTCGCGGTTCATCCAGATTTCGAAGTCACCTTTGTCTGGGTTTACAATGATGTCGATGTGTTCGTCTGTGCCATATTTCTTTTTCAACATGGAGCGAAATACATCTTCCAAAACAGTCATCATGGTCACACGGTCGATGTTCTTGAATTCTTTGAACTCCGCGAAAGACTCTACCAAATTTAAATTATCCATTATTCCAAACTATTTAAAGGATACAACAATTTTTGCTTCTTGTATATGATCAAAGTCCAACTGGACCAATTGATTTACTTTTTCTTTTTTCTTTTTACCTTCAACTGTAATGGTCTCTTCGAAACCCATTTCTATGAATTGCGTTTCCACTTTGAGCAGTTTGCCCTCCAGTTTACGTCCGTCTGTTGTTTTTATTTTCAAACTTCTACCTACGTTTTTAGGGTATTGTTTCCATACGCGCAGGGGTTTGTCAATGCCTGCAGAGGAAACTGAAAGTTCAAAGTCTTGCTCTTCGCGATCCAAATTGTGCTCTATGTTTCTCGACACGCGGATGCAATCATCAATAGAAACAGAACTTGTTTCTGAGTCAATTTCCAAGTGAATCACATTTGAGGCGCTGATGCTCAAATCCACAATAAACAGGTTGCGTTTGAGTTCGTCAATACGCTCCTGAGCCAAAGCCAATATGGTTTCTTTTTTTATCATTTTCTGAGATAAAAAAGAGGGGACTTTCGTCCCCTCTTACACTATCGTTTTTATTTTGATGGCACAAAAGTAGTGATTTTTTTGGAAGTGATACAGTTTTTTTAAAAAATGCTGTTTGGAATATGTTTTTAAGGGTTTAGTTTTGTGTCATCTAAAACTATTTTGAATGTTTTTTGTATCCATTATAGAGGTTTGTAACAATAACATTATGGGTCTATGTTAAAAATCGCATGGTCAGAAATTTACAAGTATGAACTTCCCGAGGGTCATCGTTTTCCTATGGTCAAATACGACCTTTTGCCAGAACAACTGCTTTGGGGGGTACGGTAAACGAGGAAAATTTTTTTAGGCCTAATGCTTTGTGTGATCAACAAATTTTGTTCACGCATTCGCAAAACTATTTGGAGAAACTCAACAGACAGGCACTCGACCCCAAAGAAATACGTCAAATAGGTTTCCCGATGACCCCGTTATTGGTTGAGCGCGGTAAGCACATTGCCAATGGTACTTATCTTGGCTCATTGTATGCTATGGAACACAAAATTGCCATGAATATTGCTGGAGGCACGCACCATTCTTTTAGTGACAGAGGAGAAGGTTTTTGTTTGTTCAACGACATCGCTATTGCCGCTAATCTACTTTTGGTACAAAATCCAAAGATGAAGATTCTGATAATCGATTTGGACGTGCATCAGGGCAATGGTACCGCCAGTATTTTTTCGAATGAAGCGCGTGTTTTTACATTTTCGATGCATGGGGCTCATAATTATCCGCTTCGAAAGGAAAAGTCGGATTGGGATGTCGAACTTTATGACGGCATGCGTGATCACGAATATTTGCGACTGCTTAGCGAACATTTACCAAGACTGTTGGACGATGTGCAACCAGATTTTATATTTTACTTGGCAGGTGTGGATGTTTTGCAATCAGATAAATTGGGTCGTTTGGGCTTGACACATGCAGGATGTAAAGAACGTGATGCTATGGTATTGCTGGCTGCACACAAAAACCAAATCCCCATCCAAGTATCGATGGGGGGTGGTTATTCACATCAAATTAAGGACATCATTGAGGCGCATGCCAATACTTTTCGTTTGGCGCAAGATATCTTTTTTTGACGATGTGTTGCTTGAGCAAACAAAACACCAATGTTGCGCATAGTGGTGACAAGTTTTGCCCTAGACTTTCAATGTTTCTTTACCCGACAAAAAACTAAAAGCATTTTTGATGTAGGTTATGGTTGAAAAAAGAACGATAAAAGCCCCAAAAGGAATGCTAAAGAGAAACAGCCACATAAACGCCATAAACGCGCTGTTACCTTCATGCATCGCCTCACCAGAAATCATTTCTTCAATTGAACTTCCAACATAGGCAATGATAAAAGGTAATGCAGCAATAAACAACGCAGCAGCATAAACCGCCAATATTTTGAATAGGTCGAGGTGTTTTTTTATAACCAAAAATTTGGTGAGGATATGCATAGTGAATGAAATTGGTGCCTAAACAGTTTTTAATTGCGAAAATAATGCACTTTGAATATTAATCGCGTAGCTGCATCAAATCAGCCCAAATCTAAATATATTTTCTACATTCGCTGAATCAAAACTAAAGCTAAGTTTTTACCCATGCGCATTATTTTAAGTCTTTGTATTTTAGTTGTTTCACTTACAACGTTTGCACAAATTTCTGCTCCTCACAACGGTGCGCCTCCATCAAGTTCTGGCAAATATGGCATCAAAAACGCTACTATTCTTTTGGAGAATGGTCAGGTTTTAGAGAATGGTCAAATTTTGATTGAAGGTGACCGCATCGCAAGAATTGGGAGTAAATTCAATTTTCCAGATGGCATTCCTGTGTTCGATTACAGCGGTAAAACCATCGTGGCAGCCTTTGTTGAATTGTCGTCTAACGATGGCATTGCAGAATCGCACAACCATCAATCAGGCAGACCAATGTGGCCACAGTTTTGGTCGAATAAGTTGGGTCCATTTTATTGGAATGAAAGTATTGCTGCCGAATATGATGCCGTGCACCATTTTAAATATGGCGAAGGGCAAAACCGTTTAGAATCAATGGGCTTTGGATTTGTTGTGCCACACAACGCTGATGGTGTTGCTCGAGGAACAGCGCCTTTAATTGCTATTGGTGCCGATGCGCGTGATGGTCAAGCGGTGCGTCATGCCGTGGCTGCTTTTTTTAGTTTGGAGAAAGCCCATTCGGCCCAAACTTATCCTTCCTCGCAAATGGGAGCAATCGCCTTGATTAGACAAGCCATTATTGATGCCCTGTGGTATGAGTCAAACAAGGATTTACCCTTGAATTATACTTTGGCGGCATTGGCAAAACAGCTGAAAGGCAAACTTATTTTCGAGGTTCAAAACCACTTGGAGGTGCTGCGCGTTGCCAAAATTTACGATGAATTTAACCTCAAAGGAATTATCCGTTGTGGTGGAGATGAATACCAACGCATCGACCAAATTGCAGGCATGAAACACGATGTTATTCTGCCTTTGCGCTTTCCAGAACCTTTGGATGTTTCCAATGCATTTATTGCAAAAGAAATTCCCTTGCATGTCTTGAAACATTGGGAATTGGCTGCGTCTAATCCGTATGCTTTTCACAGAGCGAAAAAGCAGTTTTCGTTTACCTCGAAAGGCTTAAAGTCGGCAGATGAATTTTGGAAAGCCATCCGCAAAACGATTCAACGCGGTTTGCCTTGGGAGGAAGCGTATGCGGCATTGACGATTCGCCCAGCGCAATTGATTGATGTTCAAGATGTCATCGGTTCTTTGAAAGAGAATGCTTTGGCTTCGTTCAATGTGTTTTCAGGAAATCCCTTCTTAGACAGCAGAGCCGAGCTGTTGGAATCGTGGCAGGTGGGCAATAAAAAAGTGCACAAAGAGCAACAAACTGTTGATTTGCGAGGCAATTACAATGTCAATTTGAATGGCTCTATGTACACGCTTTTTGTGAAGGGAAAATTGAACCGTTTGGATGCAGAAATCATCAAAGGCTCCGATGTTACCGAAAAAGCGGCTAAAGATCAAACTACTGGCTGCAACTTGTCTTTCGATGGGGTCAATGTTTCTTTGTCGTTCAAAATCAGCGGCGATAATCCTGGTTTGGTTCTGCTGAATGGACAGTTTTATCCAAAATTCGGAACGATTGAAGGCCAAGGTCTGTTGCCAAATGGTGAGCGCGCGAAATGGACAGCCATTCGTCATAAAGCTTTTGAAGAGAAGCGTGATGAAAAATCAAAGCTCGAAATTGACACAACAGCATTGAATCATTTGTGGTATCCGAATTTGGCTTACGGTTTAGATTCTGTTCCTACACACAATACGTATCTCATTCGCAATGCAACAATTTGGACTGGCGAAGCAGAAGGTGTAATTGAAAATGGCGATATTCTCATCCAAAATGGAAAAATCAAACATGTGGGCAAAGGCTCGTTTAATGTGCCAAAGGGAGCGCTTGTAATTGAGGCCAAAGGCAAATATGTTACCGCCGGAATTATTGACGAACACTCGCATATCGCCATTTCAAATGGGGTGAATGAAAGTGGATTGTCGATTACGTCTGAGGTGTCTATTGGAACGGTGATTAATCCGAGAGACATCAACATTTACCGTCAGATGGCAGGCGGGGTGACATGCTCTCAACTGCTGCATGGCTCTGCAAATGCTATTGGCGGACAATCGGCTCTTATCAAGTTGAAATGGGGTTATGATGCCGATGGTTTGTTGCTCGATAACGCACCGAAATTCATCAAGTTTGCCTTGGGCGAAAATGTGAAGCAATCAAACTGGGGTGATTATAACACTACGCGCTTCCCGCAAACGAGAATGGGTGTGGAGCAAGTGTATTTTGATGCTTTCTATCGGGCAAAATATTACCACGAAGATAGGTCTGATAACAAGAAAAAGAAATCTTTTCGCCGCGATTTGCGTTTGGAGGCGCTCGCCGAAATTTTGAATGGTGAACGCCACATCACATGTCACTCTTATGTGCAAAGTGAAATCAATATGCTCATGAAAGTGGGCGATAGCATGGGCTTCAAAGTGAACACCTTTACGCACATTTTGGAAGGCTATAAGTTGATTCCGCAAATGGTGAAACACGGAGCAGGGGGTTCCACTTTCTCCGATTGGTGGGCTTATAAATACGAAGTTATCGACGCCATTCCACACAATACTTGTATGATGAGTTTGGGCGGCGTTGTAACAGCTATCAATTCCGACGATGCTGAAATGGGCCGACGCTTGAATCAAGAAGCTGCCAAAGCTGTGAAATATGGTGGCTTGAGCGAACAAGACGCATGGAAAACCGTGACTTTGAACCCAGCTAAATTGTTGAAAATCGACAACAGAATGGGCAGTTTGAAAGTGGGCAAAGATGCAGATATTGTTATTTGGTCAGAAAATCCGCTTTCGGTGAATGCCAAATGTGAGCAGACTTTTATCGATGGCATTTTGTTTTTTGACATGCGCCGTATTGATATGCTGCAAAAGAGAAATGAAAAAGAGCGTATGCGCATCATAGCACTCATGATAGACGCTGCAAAAAATGGAGAAAATCCAGTGAGTTATATTTTGAAACGCCAACCTTTGTATCATTGTGATACGGAGGAGCATCACACACATCATCATGGTCACTAAACAATTTGTATCGAAAGCTATGAGAAACTTTGTTATTGTTTTATCTGTACTCTGTTTGAACATCAATTTTGCTCAAAACAAAATCTTGATTGAGCATGGGTATTTGCATGCTGGCAATGGAAACACCATAGAAACGGCAAGCATTGGCATTGAAAACGGGAAAATTGTTCACATCAAAAACTCTTTGACCTTTGATGTTGATAAAAGCAAATATGATTTGGTGATTGATGCCACTGGTCAACATATTTATCCTGGATTCTTTGCGCCAAACAGCACTTTGGGTCTCACAGAAATTGATGCCGTTCGTGCAACAGTAGATTTTTATGAAGTGGGTGAATTTAATCCACACGTTCGAGCGCTAATTGCTTTCAATGTGGAATCGAAGGTTGTGGCTACGGTGCGTACCAATGGTGTTTTGTTTGCTCAAGCTACGCCTCGTGGTGGCGCCATTACCGGCAGTTCGTCTTTGATGCGTTTGTTTGGTTGGAATTGGGAAGATGCCGTTGTGAGTCGTGATGAGGGCATCCACATGAATTGGCCCAATGTGATCCGATATGGCTGGCGAGAAGTGAGTGTAAATAAAGATTACAAAGAAGAAATCGCGCAACTCGAGGTTTTCTTTATGGAGGCGAAAAATTATGCTTTGTCTAAAGAGAAAAACAAGAAAATCGACCTGCGCTTTGAAGCCATGAAAAGAGTTTTTACTGGCAATCAAAGGGTGTATTTTCGTGCTGATAATGCGCAAGAGATTTTGGATGTGATTCAATTTGTGCGCAAGTTTGAAATTAAATATCCCGTACTTGTTGGTGGCTATGATAGCTATTTGATTTTAGATCAATTGCGCGATTCTAAAATTCCAGTGATGTTGGGACGTGTGCACGAACTACCTCGAACAGACGAAGATGATGTGCATTTGCCTTATAAATTGCCTGCTATTCTTCAAAACGCTGGAATATTGTTCTGCCTGCAAAACGAAGGCGATATGGAAGCTATGAATGCTCGCAATTTGCCTTTTTTGGCGGGAACAGCCCGAGCTTATGGTTTGACTACAGAGCAAGCTGTTGCCTCGATTTCATTGAATCCTGCCAAAATTATGGGTGCAGATAAAGATTATGGTTCTATTGATTTGGGCAAATCGGCTACTTTGTTTATCAGCAAAGGCGATGCTTTGGATATGCGCACCAATCAGGTGACCACAATCATTATGGATGGCAAAGTGCAATCTACGCGCAACCACCAAGATGATTTGTATGATAAATACCGTAACAAGTGATGTCATTTTCATTATTTAAACAAAACTTTTAGTCATGAAAGCAAGATTTTTTTTCCCGCTGATTTTATGTTTTCTGCTTCTTTCCACTACAGATGCACTGGCTCAAAAGCGCCGCCGTTCTGATTTTTATGGGAAGTCAAATATTGAGACTTTGCGTACCAAATACAGCCGACACGGTATTGTTTTTTCGCTGGGAGCAACAACTTTATTGACCCGCGATGAGCTTCGTGCTCGCGTTTATGACTTAGACCCCACCAAAGAGTATTTGTTTAATTCAGGCGGTGATTGGGGTTTTATGGGTGAGATTGGTATGTTGCATTTCACCAAAAAACGCAAACGTAGTTTTCTGATAATCGATCATTATGATTGGGCTATTGGCATCAAAACGTTTCGGGGCTGGGAAGAAACGCGTATTTATAATCGAGACGAAAGCCCTGCTAGCGCAATTGTTGGTCGTGGGGAATTAAGTTTAGGCTATTTGACTGGTCGTTTTGGGGTCCACAACATGATTAAATTAAACAAACGAATGGCCATCGATCATGGACCGGGAATCAACTTGGATTATCAAATTTTGGGCGCAGCACCAGGCGATAATTCTGCTTATCAAACCATTGTTTTGCCAAGCACTCAGCGTTTTGAAAATAGGTTTGTTGCTCAAATCCACTACGAACTTGGCTTGAGAATTCGCGTGTATAAAATGTGGCACATCACGCCGATGGTTCACATGCCCATTTTTGGTATTCAAAACTGGGATGGTGGTCGTCCGTCGATTAATTGGTTTTCATCGCGCTATCAACCGCTCATTTTCAAAGTGAAATTCTATCACCCTTTGAAAAGCCGCGGAAGAAGTACTTGTCCAGCGGTTTATGGCAGTCCTGAGGATGAAAAGCGCAATCAAGAATATATGGAAGGGAAGTAGGGTCAGTGCTTCCCATAGGATGCCTGCCTGATTTCTGCAATCAATTTGGTTCTGGCATCGACAATCGTGTTGATTCCGATAAACCTGCCACCTCCTAGAACCGCCACTTCAGTCATGGTGGCTTCATCTTCGGGTTTGTTTTTGATGCC
>DIUF01000099.1 GCA_002422285.1 Flavobacteriales bacterium UBA6165
GCACCGGGAGCCAAACCGCCTTCCAGAATTTCATCCCAACCAATGAGCTTTCTGCCTTTGCTGTTGAGAAATTTTTCAATTCTCTGAACGAAATAACTCTGCAACTCATGTTCATCTTTCAAACCATTTTGCTTCATGGTGTTTTGGCATTTTGGACAGCTTTTCCAGCGCACTTTCGGACATTCATCACCGCCGATATGTATGTAAGTTGAGGGAAAAAGTTCCAATACTTCACTCAAAACATCCTCCAAAAACTGAAAAGTTTCTTCTTTGGCGCAAAAAACATCATCAAAAACACCCCAGCCACGCGCCACTTCAAAAGGTCCGCCGGTACACGAAAATTCAGGATGCGCAGCCAAAGCGGCCAAGGCATGACCAGGCATTTCAATCTCTGGGACAACCGTGATATGACGGTCGGCAGCGTATTGCACGATTTCTTTGATTTGTTCTTGTGTGTAGAATCCGCCATATCTGATGGTGTCGAATTTTTGGTCGTCGTATGGACCAATCATAGTCCCCTTGCGCCAAGCACCAATCTCGGTAAGTTTGGGGTATTTTTTGATTTCAATGCGCCATGCTTGGTCTTCGGTGAGGTGCCAATGAAAGACATTCATTTTATAAAGCGCCAACAAATCGATGTATTTCTTGATGAATTTGACTGGAAAAAAATGGCGACAAACATCCAAGTGCATACCGCGCCATTGGAATTTGGGTTGGTCTTGAATATTTACACTTGCTATGACCTGCTGTTCAGTTTCTCGTCCCAGTAAAACCAACTGCCAAAGGGTATTCACAGCGCGAAAAACACCTGTCTTGGTGTTGGCAACAACATCAATGCGGTTATTCTTCATGCGAATTTCATAAGCCTCAGGATGTTTGCTTTTTATACGTCCAATGCTTAAAAAGACATTTGTTAAACCGGGCAAAGGATTTCGATGAGCAGCTATTTTACCTTTAATTCTATCCGCCAAGTATTTCGCCTCAAAATCTAAATCAGCATGATTTACGTTGATGATTATTGGCGGCCTCACAGAAATGTTTTGTTTTCCAAAAACGTATTTCTGCGGCAGAGGCACAACAGAAAAAGCCCCTGAAAACAAGGGCCATAAAGCAATTATACAGATGGATATCGTTTTAGCTGTTTTTGCGAACATAATCTTTCAAGGTGCCGTTGGTTTTCATTTTCAACATTTTTTCACACATTTTGTCCTTTTTGAAGTAAGACCTGTTTTTGGTGTAACAATTGAGCATTGCAATAACGCCAGCCATTTGCGTATCAAATTCAATTTTGTCCTCATTTTCAATGGCTTCCAAAGCGTATCCCACCATAAACATGATTAGTAAATCTGGGTTTTTCTTGTTGAAAGTTACCAAATTCTTGTTGATGGTAATGGTGATATCTGGATGACCCGACATCCAATCCCAAACAAAAGTGTAGGCCTTGATGCGGCGGTCTGGCATAAAGTCGATCTTGTTGTTCATCAACCATTTGCAACAATTCGCCACCATAGGCTCATATTCCTTGTAATGCTCTGGCTTTTTGAGCAAATAATTCTCTGGGATAGTAACTTCATCACCGTCTTGGGCAATGGTTGGTGCGGCCAAAAAAGCCATAAAAAACAAGAAAATGAGGCGCTTCATAGTTTCAAATTTAAGTTGGCGTGAAGATACAGAAAATTTGAAAAAAGATGCACTTACCCATTGGTTTGATCTGGTTGGAATGTCCTACTTAGAAAAACCAACATGACCGTTTTGAAACAAACGACCGATAAAATATACCGCCATAAAGACCGTTAGATACGAGAAATAGGGAAGGAAATCGATGAAAAACCGTGTGGCCTTGCTCACCCAAGACAGGTTTATGGGCGTATCTGAAAAAAGAGCAAAATCAGGGAAATGCATTTGTGATACTAGCGCAAAAAGCACCACAATCAAGGGTAATCCCAGCATGAAAAACAGCACGATATAGAGCATCCAATTGTTAGCTTTTTCTGGTTTTGGCGCGGATTTCAAGCCCGCGATTTTTTGTTCAACGATGTTTGTAAAGTCCGCACTGGGTTCATGCAGAAAGCTGGATTTGAAGCTGTTTTTTATGTCGTGGTTCATGGTGTTGGCGAGTTTAGTTTGATTACTATTGGTTGAAGTGCTTTGTTGTTATCAATACTCTGAGACTTAGATGTTCTGAGACTTCGGGGACTCACCTCATTACCTATGACATGTTCTTTGAGTTTAAAAATCAACCTGCTGAGAATCCTCCCCCCAACGCCCCCTCCAAAGGGGGAATACAAAAAATCAAAGATTTTTTGCCAAGAGCAACCCAAACCTAGTAGGGCAATTAGAAAAATAAATTTAACCGAAAATTTGTTGGGGCACGATTCCCCCTTTGGAGGGGGACAAAGGGGGAGGACCAAAGCCCAGTTCTTCATTTCCATACTCATGGTAATACCGTTTTATACTTGGTTTCAATAATCTCGCGGAGTTTTTTTCTGGCGCGGTGGAGTTTCACTTTCACGTTGGCTTTGGAGAAACCCGTAACGTCCACTATTTCCTCAATGCTCTGTTCTTCGAAGTGGAAAAGTGTGAGCACAATGGCATCCATCGATTCGAGGTCATTGAGGGCTTGGCGAATGCTTTCCACACGTTCGTTGTGTTCGAGTTGTTGCAAAGCATTGAGTTCATCGTCGGCTGGCAGGTGGTTGTCTCCAAAACTGACTTCTTCGTATTTGCGTTTGGTTCTGAGCTTGGTGTAACACCAATTGATGGTGATGCGATACATCCACGAACTCAGTTTGCTTTGTCCTTTGAATTCGCCCAGTTTTTCGTACACTTTCACGAACACATCTTGCGCCAATTCCTCAGCCAACATGGGGTCTTTGCACATTTGAAGCGCCAGAGAATAGACCATGTTTTTGTGCTGATTCACCAAAATGGCAAATGCATGACTGTTGCCCGCCAGGACTTTCGCTATGAGTTCTTGTTCGTTCAAGGCATCAAATATATTGAATAACAAACACACATTTTAGTTCGTTTTTTACCACAATTTGTATTAATTCACCACAACCTATTTCTCGTTAAACACATAGATACATAGCCACATAGGTTCAAAGCGCTTGTATAGGGCTGAAGGGCTGCATAAATGCATCACATAGACGACCATCGTGAAACGATTTGACCCTATCCCGTGACCAAGGAACTCGAATTGCGAGGTCAAGCAAGTTGTGGTTCAAATACATTACTCCTTTTTCGCTTCCACCCTTCTCTGAATCAGCAGCGCGATGCCAGCGAAGAGAAAAGCGCACACCAAATATGCAAAAAGTTTATCGATTTTAATGGTCAACACCAAGGCATGACCAATCAACAAGCCAGCTGCGGCACCAATCCAAAGGTAAGGGTCGCGCTCTTTTTTGTGCTTCCCGCCTTTTTTGGCTTCATAAATCGACTTGATGTCCTCGGGCGAAAAGCCGCGGTCGAGCATTTCTTTTTCCTCTTTGGTAGCCTGCACCCTGTTCACATAAACAATTCCAAACGCCAAGGCTATCCCCGCAAAAGGGATCAACATGGCCAAAATTCCTTCAATTTGCATAAGTCTGTTTTTTTTTAGTTTGTGGATTAGACTACAGGGAGGAGGGGGAGGTTACAGGGGAGAGGAAAATTTATAGAATTATGTCGAAAACGAATTAATATTCCTTTTTGCTTGGTATTACAGCTCGAACTCCGCCTCTTGGAGAATCATGGTCGCCATTATATCTTGGTATCACATGAATATGGCAATGAAAAATAGTTTGACCAGCAGCTTCATTCACATTGATTCCAATATTGAAACCATCTGGATTATATTTTTCTTGAAGAATGGATTTAACCTTGTTCACTATTTTCCAACATTCCTGCTGTTCAAGCCAAGTGAGTTCAAAATAATTTGAAACCAATCGTTTAGGAACCACTAGTGCGTGTCCTTTAGACACAGGAAAAAGGTCGTAAAATGAAAATGCATATAACGATTCAGAAATTAACTCATGACTCACATCTTTAGAGAAAAAAGGACTTATTGAAGTATCACCATGATTTAGCGTTGTATAGTGGGTGTATTCATAAATTTCGCTGTTCTCATTTTTATAAACTGATTTAAAAGGCAAATTCACTTGGCATTGATAGGTCTGTTGTTTGTGAAGTTTATGTGTTCTATAGCCCTCAAAAGTTATGTCTCTACGGACAGCGAAATAGGCTTTGCCATCGGGCTTTAAAAGATTTGAAACATTCAACAACACATCGCGTTGTTCGTGAGGTAGGAGTACGTTTAAAACATAAAAACAAAGAATGGTGTCAAATTTATCTTGAGGGAAATCTGGAAAATAATGAGGGTCAAATCCAATTATATCTAAACCTTTTGCTCTCAATAATTCTACATCTTTACCAATGCCACATCCAAAATCTAAAATTTTACCAATCATTCTTTTTTCATCAAGAATAATTCGAGCTGGATAAGACAAAGACGTTCGATTAATGGCTGTCAAATGACTATTACTATTATTCATCTGTTTAACATTTTATTATTAAAAAGTGCCTTCTAACTCTATGTCTGGTTTCCATTTAACTTGACTCGAGTTTTCAAAGGCAATAAAATACTGATTCTGTAAAAACCTTCTTCTTTTCTCCTTAGTATTACCCGTCTGATTTACAATTGTTTCTGCTAGTGGATGTTTACTTTCAATATAAAACTCGTTTCTGTTGTATAATCTAGTCAGGTATTTTTCATGAGGAATTCTAGCCAATTTGCTGCCATTAACCGTTTTATCTGCTAGAACTAGATTCCAAACACCATTCAAATTTGCATTATTACTGTGATGCTGTAATATGTTTACATGAGGAAAAAAATGGTCAACATGACAGAGATTGACATCGCCAGAATTTATCGAAATATCCTGATACGAATAAAAGCACTTTCCTTTTTGGTAACCATTCAATGCATCACGAACTGAAGTGATATTAATCCGGCGCAGAATGTCTTTATGGCTTATGTATAAAAGAGAATCATCAGAATCATATTGCACTTCAAGCAACTTAGGTTTGATGCTTAAATCCCAAGCTGTTTCAACCAGCCTCCATCTTGCTTCAACTTCCTGATTTAAATTTTTGTATTGAAATAACTCTTTGATTTTAAGAAGATTGTCTGTGATTATCAGTTCTTTTTTATTGGATGGATTAACATCATAAAACCTATTTAGAATAATGTCTCCATGAATGTTTTGAAATGCAGCAACAACATTTACGAAACCGAGTTTTTTTGTGTGCCAATACAATTCTTCATCCGTGATTCTACCATCTCTAAACTCTCTGCATTTATCTAAAAAACTACTGGATTTCGAGTTCCCTTGTTTATCATTTATTTTTAAGTGTTCAACTATTGAATCTGCAAAGGGTTTTGCCAATTCTTCCAAGGAAATTGTACTCCTTTGATTTTCTACTACTTCAAGTAAAGCTTTTGCAAATGCGAATTTATATGTTGCAGAGTTCCTACCAAACAATATTAAGGCACGCCATTGAGACTCAATTGATGGGTCGTTTATTTGAAATTCAACCATAAATTCTTAGTTTACAGTTGATTTGAACAAATCTTCAATATTACAGTCCAGGGCTTTTGCCAGTCTAGCAATATTCTCGAGTGCAACATTCCTTTTACCAAGCTCGATTGAACTTATATAGGTTCTATGCAAATCCGAAAACTCTGCTAGTTTTTCTTGAGAAATACCCTTTTTATTTCTGAGTTCTTTTACTCTATGACCAAATAGTTGTTTAATATCCATTTGGCAAAATTGCCTATCCGCATACTATATGTCAACAGACTATGAGTAACATAAATGCTTTCAATTTTATCCAGTCGTTGTTAAACCAAATGTAAAAACAGGAAACAAATACACCTCGTGATAATGAAAGGAGTCAAAATATCTTATTAGTAATTCCCCCCCCATCTAAACCATTCCCCTGCAATCTTGTTATATTTAGGCTTGCTTTTGGGCTTTGGCTCGGGGCAATAAATCGAAAAACAGACTGAACAGATGAACTTCCAGAACAAATCGGGCTTTGTTTTTAATCGGTATGAGGAGCCGGAGCGCACGCCGTTTGACCGTTTGCTGGAGATTTTTCAGGAGCTGATTGTCTATACTTCGGGCGATGTGGACGAGACTTTGGATTGGATGCGTGAACTCGACAAAGAGTACAAATTGTACACGGCCGAATACAGCGAAGAAGATTTTATCGAAGACCTGAAAAAACACGGCTACATCAAAGACGACGAAAAGAAGCCGCCGGGTCAGGGCATGATCATTACCGCCAAGACCGAGCAAATCATTCGGCAACGGGCCTTGGATCAGATTTTTGGCGACTTGAAAAAATCGGGACGCGGCGACCACAAAACCAAACACACGGGTGCGGGTTCTGACCTTACGGGCGAATTGCGGCCCTACTCTTTTGGGGATAGTGTCGACCAAATTGCCGTTACGGAAAGTGTGAAAAATGCCTTTGCCAACAATGGTACCGACGATTTTCGTTTGACCGAGCAAGATTTGGTGATGCACGACACCCACCACTCGGCGCAGATGAGCACCGTGTTGATGATTGACATCAGTCACAGCATGATTTTGTATGGCGAAGACCGCATTACGCCGGCGAAAAAAGTGGCGATGGCTTTGGCAGAATTGATTCAAACCCGCTACCCCAAAGACAGTTTGGACATCATCGTGTTTGGCAACGACGCTTGGCCCATTCAAATCAAAGATTTACCCTATTTGCAAGTGGGTCCCTACCACACCAACACCGTGGCGGGATTGAACTTGGCACTCGATATTTTACGCAGAAAAAAGCAAGCCAATCGGCAAATTTTCATGATTACCGATGGCAAACCCAGCTGTCTGAATTTGCCCAACGGCGACTACTACAAAAACAGCAATGGTCTCGACTCCTTCATCATCGACAAATGCTTCAACAAAGCCAAGGAAGCCCGCAGAATTGGTATTCCCATTACCACATTCATGATTGCCGACGACCCCTATTTGCAAACTTTTGTAGAAAAATTCACCGAAGCCAACCAAGGCAAAGCGTTCTACACGGGTTTAAAAGGACTGGGTCAAATGATTTTTGAAGACTACGAAAAAAACAAAAAAAGAAACATACGATAACATGGAATTGACCCAGATAAAAACACTCGGCGCACTAGAAAAAACCGGCTATGTGTCGCGCTCCATCAAAGACGAGTTGCGCAACAATTTGATAAATAAAATCCGCAACAAGCAGCCCATTTTCGAAGGCATCATCGGCTATGAAGACACGGTTGTTCCACAATTGAAAAACGCGATTTTGGCCAAACACGCCATCAATTTATTGGGCTTGCGCGGTCAGGCAAAAACCAGAATTGCCCGTTCGATGGTGGCTTTGTTGGACGAATACATTCCGGTGATTGCAGGTTCGCCCATCAACGACGATCCTTTTTGTCCGATTTCGAGCTATGGAAAGGCATTGAAAGCAGAAAAAGGCGCAGATTTACCGATAGAATGGCTGCACCGCAATGATCGGTTCTATGAAAAACTGGCCACACCCGATGTTACCGTTGCCGATTTGATTGGGGACATCGACCCGATAAAAGCCGCCACACAAAAATTGACCTATGCCGATGAGGGTGTAATTCACTATGGTATGATTCCACGGGCGAATCGCAGCATCTTTGTGATCAATGAAATTCCCGATTTGCAAGCAAGAATTCAGGTGGCCTTGTTCAATATTTTGCAAGAAGGCGATGTGCAAATCCGCGGTTTCAAAATGCGCTTGCCTTTGGATGTGCAGTTTGTGTTTACGGCCAATCCGGAGGACTACACCAACCGCGGGAGCATCGTAACGCCCTTGAAAGACCGCATCGGTTCGCAAATTTTGACGCACTACCCGAAGAGCATCGAAATTGCTAAGAAAATCACGCAGCAAGAAATTATTGCAGAGGCCAAAAACGAGAACATTTATGTGCCCGAAATCGCCAAAACTTTATTGGAGCAGATTGTATTTGAGGCGCGTGATTCGGATTATATCGATGCCAACAGCGGTGTTTCGGCACGGATGAGCATCACGATGTATGAAAACCTGATGGCTGCAGCGGAAATTCGCATGTTGCAAAACGGAGAAACATCAACTTCCATTCGCATGGCCGATTTTGAAGCAATTTTACCCGCCATCACAGGCAAGGTAGAGTTGGTTTATGAAGGCGAACAATTGGGCTCAGAAAACGTAGCCTATCTTTTGATTGGTTCGGCGGTGAAAACACTTTTTGATCGCACATATCGACCCATCAAAAAATTGAAAAAACCAGGCGCACCAGATGAATTTGACGCCATCGTGCAGTGGTTCATTGAAAACAGCAACTTCGAATTGCCCAATGATGCCAGCGACAAAGACTACGCAGCACAACTGAATAAAATCAAACCGATGCAAACCGTTTTGGATGAATACACCGATGAAACAGATGTCCGAGAACAAGTCTTTTTGAAAGAATTATTGCTTTGGGGCTTGGTGGAATACAAACAACTATCGAAGCGCAAATTGGACCAAGGCATAACTTTTGAGGATGAATTTTTAGGCGCGCTGTATGGAAAAAACTAAAGCCAATCGTCCGACCTTGCCCACGGAAATTATAGAGGGTATCAGTAATCCAGCAGAAGAATTACAGAACATGGTGTTGCGACCCATCATCAAAATGCAAAGCGATTTGTTGATGGCGCACATTTCGGCCAAAGTGAAGTCCCTGAAAATTGAATGGGAAGGCATGAAACCCATAAAAAAGAAAGCTGCCTTAACCACGCTTCTGACGAAAGACCAAGCGTTTAAAAGTGAAATTGTTGGGATGGTAATCGGTCAATTTGATTTGGAGGAATACGCGAAATACTTGGAATTACAAAAGGAATTGAACCGGAGAATTACACAAATTGTATTGAATCGGGGGATAGATAAATTGACTTGAGGGATGGGGTGATGGCTGTGATGATAAATGATATGTTGAGTAAAAAGAGAGATTTGGCTTGCCATTACCGAGGACAGGTCGCTGAGAGATTTAGCTGGGCTGCTATTTCATGGTCTCGCTCCTCTAGCAACGAGGTTTTTAATAAACACGAAAATCCGCGTTTTAAAAATCCTCCCCCTATGTCCCTTCGGTCTTCAAAAGCAATGCTTTTTCTTCCCTCCAAAGGGGGAATACAAAAAATCTTCGATTTTTTACCCACTGTAAACCACACTCAATGAGGCAAAATGAAATATAATTTTAACCATAAAATTGATTGGGGAACGATTCCCCCTTTGGAGGGGGATTAGCTGCGCTGCTGCCTTCGGCGGTAAGGGGGAGGACAAACGAATACTCTGAAGAAAATATTTTTAACAGAAGTTCTTATGTCTAAGGTCATTTCCACAGATGCTTATTTGAAAAGAAATGACACGAAATCACTTAAATGATTAAACCCAAATTTCTTAGACTCCAATACTCAGACTTATAAAATAAAACATGAACTATGAAACTCACAATTCTCATCAGCCTTTTGCTCACAATAACTGAACAAACCATGACAACAATTTATCAATTCAATGAAAAGACTAGCATCAAAGACTGGCGCATTGTGAACGACGGTGTGATGGGTGGCATATCGAAAAGTACGATTGTGCTTAACGAAGCGGGCAATGGTGAGTTCTCTGGTCATGTTTCACTGGCTAATAATGGTGGATTTGCGTCGGTTCAGTTAAATCTGAAAATAGGTGAAGTGCGCTCAAAAAAGTTTATTGTCCTGCGTGTAAAGGGTGATGGCAAAGCGTACGAATTCCGTTTGAAAGGCGATTTGAGTCAATCTGAATCCTATGTGCATCCCTTCAAAACATCGGGAGAATGGGAAACGATTCGCTTGCCCATAGCCGATTTCTATCCGCAATTTAGAGGGAGCAAGTTGACTATCCCCAATTTCAATTTCGACCGCATCGAGCAAATTTGTTTTCTGATTGCCAACAAGCAGGAGGAAGATTTTACATTGCTTATTGATTGGGTTGGGTTGGAATGAAACCCCACTTCATTGAACAAAAAAAGAGCCGCTCCCTATCAGAACGACCCTCATTTTGCTTATGAAAAAACGCGTTTAATTGCTATCCTTTATTCAATTCTTCTTTTACCATATCGGCCACCACTTTACCATCGGCTTTGCCAGCGAGGGCTTGCGTGAGTGCGCCCATCAACTTGCCCATTTCTTTGGGAGATGAGATGCCCAATTCTTGGATTTTGGCTTGCACGGCAGCACGAATTTCATCATCCGACATCATTTGAGGCAAGAATTCTTTGAGTACCTCAGCTTGCATGATTTCATCTTGCGCCAAGTCCTCGCGGTTTTGTTGCTTATACAATTCGTAAGATTCCATACGCTGCTTATAGAGCTTGTTCACGATTTTAATTTCCGCAGCTTCGGTAACCTCTCCAGCACCTGAAGTGGCTTCCAAGAGCAATTTGGATTTGATATCGCGCAAGGCAGCCAAGCGATCTTTGTCCTTGGCCAGCATGGCTTTCTTGATGTGGTCGTTTATTTTTTCTGTTAGTGACATATTTTTTGGCTTTTGGTGGTTAGCTGTTGGCTGTTAGCTTTTGGTTCGCTGCGCTTTAGCGGTTGGCTGTTAGCTTTTGGTTTGCTGCGCTTTAGGGGTTGGCTGTTAGCTTTTGGTTTGCTGCGCTTTAGAGGTTGGCTCGCTGCGCTTTGGCTAACAGCTAATGGCTAACGGCTAAAAGCTAACGGCTAACGGCTAAAAGCTAACCGCCTCTTCTAATCTACATTATCATGCAAGAAGGAATTATCTCCGCGCAAGTCAACAGAACCATCGCTGTCGGAGAAAAGTCCGAAACGCGACACTTGAGATTCAGACGAATGTGGAACATCATCCAATTCAACTCTTCTTCTTTTGAATGCCGGTTCTTTTTCCAATTCAGACAAACCTTCTGGTTTTTTCAATTTAGACGTGTAGCTAGAAATACGATCCAAGCGCTCTTTCGATCTTTTGAGGCGTTCTTCAGCCGAACCAAACAAATCTCCTGGCTCGTCTTCAACCTCTTCATCCATCAAATTGAATTTTTTGACTTCCGGCTGCATTGCAACTGGCTCTTGAGATTCTAATTCCAAAGAGAAAGATTCTGCTTTTTCCGCTTCCGTATTGTTAGAAACAAAATCCCAGTCATATTCAAGTTTATCCTCAATTTGCTTACTCTCAGTAGGCTTGTTGTCGTTCAATTGAGGAATTTCGTTCACAACTGGTGTATGAGCAAAATGGTCAGGTTTCACTTCATCCACAATCGGGCTTGGCTTCAAAAACGGAACCAATTCGGGTTCATCCTTTTTAACTTCGGCAGTTGGTGTTTCAGTTGCTTTAGGCGCTTCATTGTCAACAACCAAAGTTTTTACGGTGCGTTCTGGAGCCCTTTCAAAACCAGTAACAGGCGCTACATTAAAGCCCGTTGCAATGATGGTAACACAAATCTTATCTTCCAAACTATCATCAAAACCATGACCCCAAACAACATCTGCCGTTGAACCAGCTTCGTCTTGGATGTAGTCGGTGATATCTGAAATCTCATCCATAGAAGCTTCATTTTGAGAGCTGTATGTGATATTCAACAACACATATTTCGCACCTGCGATGTCGTTTTCGTTCAACAAAGGCGAAGTCAATGCTTTTTGAACTGCTTCAATTGCACGGTTTTCACCTTCTGCAACACCAGAACCGAGAATAGCATTTCCGCTGTCTTTCATTACTGTGCTCACGTCGTTGAAATCTACGTTAATGGCTCCAGTAAGTGAAATTACTTCAGCAATACCTTTGGCAGCAGTAGAAACAATATTATCTGCTTGAGCAAATGCATTCGAGAGCGTTAAATTGCCATGAATTTCGCGCAAACGTTCGTTGTTGATTACCAAAAGCGTATCAACGGCATTGCGCATTTCATCCAATCCGGCCTCTGCTTGTTGGCGACGTCGACGACCTTCAAAATTGAAAGGAACCGTAACGATTCCAACGGTCAAAATGCCCATGTCTTTGGCCAACTTAGCGATTACTGGAGCAGCACCCGTACCAGTTCCACCGCCCATGCCAGCAGTAACGAAAACCATTTTGGTGTCTTTTTCCAAGAACGCCTTGATGCCTTCGATGCTTTCTTCAACAGCGCGCTTCCCGATTTCAGGAATAGCACCAGCACCGCGACCTTCGGTCAAATTTGGTCCTAATTGTATCTTCATAGGCACAGGAGAAACCTCCAATGCTTGCAAATCCGTGTTACATACCACATAGTCTACACCGTGGATACCCAAACCATACATATAGTTCACAGCGTTACCCCCGCCGCCGCCAACACCAATTACTTTGATGATAGAGGTACTTTTTTCTTTTGGCAAATTAAATTCCATAAGCTTAGATTTAATCATTAATTATTGTTCGTCCGTTTCTTCAAACCAGCCTAAAGTGGTGGAAAACAGCTTGTCGAAGAACTGTCCTTTTCTTTTCTCTGAATGGTTTTTTACTTCACTCGATTTATTCTTTTTACCTGATTGCTGTTGCGTGATGTTACGCGAATTAGCCAAATCAAGTTTCTGAAAGCCTTTTATTACCAAGCCAATACCTGTGGCATACATTGGACTAGCCAAATTTTCAATCACCGCAGAATTGGCCAGGTGTTCATTCGGATATCCAACTCTGGTATCCATCCCCGTAACAAATTCAAACAACTGGCAGATGTGTTTCAACTGAGCGCCACCGCCGGTTACCACAATTCCGCCTTGCAATTTTCTTTCGAAGCCAGAATTTTTGATTTCGTAGTACACCTGCTCCACGATCTCCTCCATTCTCGCTTGAATGATACTTGCCAAATTCTTCACAGAAATTTCTTTTGGTTCACGACCGCGAATACTTGGAATGCAAACAATTTCGTTATCTTGACTTTCGCTTGCCAAGGCAGAACCAAATTTCTGTTTCAACATTTCGGCCGGTTTACGCATGATGGCGCAACCCTCCTTAATATCGTCGGTAATTACATTACCACCAAAAGGAATTACAGCAGTGTGGCGAATAATATCCTCATAAAAAATAGCCACATCGGTTGTGCCGCCACCTATGTCCACCAAGACAACGCCAGCTTCTTTTTCTTCTTGAGAAAGAACTGCCTCGGCAGATGCAAGCGGTTCTAAAATCATTTCGTCCATCTCTAAATGGGCACGCTTCACACACTTGTTGATGTTCATAGCTGCCGACATTTTCCCTGTAATGATGTGGAAATTGGCTTCCATACGCACACCAGCCATTCCAATCGGGTTTTTAATGCCTTGCTCTCCGTCAACGATATATTCTTGCGGAAGTACGTGGATAATTTCCTCTCCGGGCTCCATAGCCAAACGATACATGTCTTCGATCAGCATATCAATATCCAATTGAGAAATCTCTGTGTCCATGGATTTTCTCGTCAAAATGCCGCGGTGCTGTAAACTCTTGATGTGTTGTCCGGCGATACCCACATTCACCACATGAATTTCCAAAGTTCCCTCAACACGTTCTTGAGCCAAAGCCACAGCTTCTTTGATGGCGTCTACTGTTTGATCGATATTTTGAACCACACCGCGCTTTACACCGAGAGACTCGCTGCGACCCATGGAAAGAATTTCAATCTTGCCAAACTCATTTCTGCGACCTACGAAACAAGCAATCTTGGTTGTTCCGATGTCTAATCCTACTATAATTTCATGTGTCATTCTACTCCTCGCTTTTTACAGACAACTTGATTTCTATACTTTAAATTGATACTTTCGTATTTGCTCCAACCTGCATAAGGCAAAGCATCACGATAAAACACCAACAATTTTTTAAATCGTTCTTCCACCAATTTGCGGTTTTCTGCGCGACCAAAAATGATTTTCTGGTTGCCCACAATGGGTGTCAGTATAAAATCCCCGTTTTTATCCACAGTGGCTTGTGTTATCAATGCCGACAAGAAGGGATCATTGCAAACATACTCCGATAAATAATAGATTTGCGGCAATAAACTCCGAGTTTTCAATGAATCATTGTTAATTATTTCATGGATGCTCAAATCCGAGAATTGGTCTGCTATATTTCCGGTGATTGGCAGTACATGAGCCGTATACAACTGCGAGGGAGGCATCATTTTGCCTTGATCATCCAAATAGAAACTTTCTCCTCTTTGATTGAAAACCCGAGCAATGGGTCTGCGAAGAGTCATTTTCACCGACCAAGTATCATCAATATTTACATGTACACTGGCCTCTTGCACCTCATACATTTCTTTGATTATCGACTCAATCAAATCTGCATTGATTTCTTTGCGTTTCAAATTGTCGAGTCGCACATTTTTGTAATTCAAACGCATTACAACGTCATCAACCATTAAAAACGCGTTGTCTGCACCGCTCTCTATGACAATATCAGGAAACTTCATCACACGTTCAGCATGTTTCTCATTCGAAAAATGCATCACATAGCCCAAAACGGCGATGAAAATAACCCATGCTGCTATTTTGAGCACTTTCATCAGCAAAGCAGTTCATTTAATGGTTCAACAATGAGGTCAATATCTCCAGCACCAATGGTCAAAAGCACATCGGGTTTGTGAGTTTCAAAATAGTTTTGCACTTCGGCGTGGGACATGATTTTCACGCCGGCCAAGGACATTTTTTCACGAATGGCTTCAGAACTTATTCCTGCGATGGGCAATTCACGGGCAGGATAAATGGGCATCAAAATCACTTCATCCAATTTGGATAATTCAGCGGCAAAACCATCTAAAAAATCACGGGTGCGAGAGAATAAATGCGGTTGGAAAACACCAGTCACTTTTCTGTTGGGATACATCAAGCGGATGGAACTCACCAAAGCATGAATTTCGCTCGGGTGGTGTGCATAATCGTCAACATACACCAAATCGTCTCTGCGAATGATGTATTCAAAACGGCGTTTCACTCCCAAAAAGCTTTCCAATCCAGCACGAATTTGTTGTTCAGTCAGACCCAATTCGAGACAAACTCCAATCACGGCCAAAGCATTTTCAGCGTTGTGTAAACCGGGCACACCGAGTTTCACATCTTGCCATAATATCCCATGAGCATGAACATCCAAGTAGAAAAAACCATCTTTCATTTTTGGATTTATACCAGCAATGTCCCCGTTATCCGAAAGTCCATAGCGCAAAATCTTGCAAGATGCTGTAAGCGGAATACTCTGGTGCATCAATACAAAACCATCTTCTGCAATCAAATTGACATAGGCTTGAAAACCATCCACGATGTGTTGGGTGTCGCCGTAAATATCCAAATGGTCGGCATCGATAGAGGTAAGCACTCCCGCTTTTGGTTTGAGTTGCAAAAAAGAACGGTCAAATTCGTCGGCTTCCAAAACGCTGATGTTGGAAGCTGTATTGAGAATCAAATTTGAATTGTAATTCGTCGAAATGCCACCCAAAAACGCGTTGCAGCCTATACTTTGATTCAAGACATGAGCCAACATAGTACTTGTGGTGGTTTTGCCATGCGTGCCTGCCACACCAATACCGAACGAATTTTCCGTAATTAAACCGAGCACTTGCGCACGTTTGAAAATGGTATAATCAGCATTTTGAATGGCGTTCAATTCACCAAAATCTTTCGGTATAGCGGGCGTGTAAACCACCAAAGTATGCGCATCGATAAAGCCACAAATGTCTTCGCCCATATCATGGTAATGCACCTCAACGCCTTCTTTTTCCAATGCTTGAGTCAGTTTCGTTGACGTTTTATCATAACCTGAAACCTCTTTCCCGATGGCTTTGAAATAGCGCGCCAAAGCCGACATGCCGATACCGCCAATGCCTAGAAAATAAATATGTTTCAGCTTGTTGAAGTCCATCAGATGTGTTTTATGATTTGTTCAACAATAGTTTTACTGGCATTGGGTAAGCCCAAAGCTTTGATGTTGGCGCTAAGCATGGCGCATTTTTCCATGTTATTGATGGTATTCAACACCAAATCGGGCAACACTTGAACCGCCTCAGCATCTTTGACCAAAATACAAGCATCTTTTTCCACCAAATTCATGGCGTTTTTGGTTTGATGGTCTTCTGCGACATGTGGCGAAGGGACTAAAATCGTTGGTTTACCCACCAAGCACAATTCAGAAACGGAGATGGC
>DIUF01000037.1 GCA_002422285.1 Flavobacteriales bacterium UBA6165
GCCCCGCTTGTTGCCGAAAATAATAGACCGAAAACAAGAGATAAAATACTTGACTTTTTCATAATATTAAGTTTTTAAGATTTATGCTTTTAAAGTGAAAATCATTGGGTTTCCGCCGTCTTTGAAGGTCAAAACGATGCCTTTTTTGAAAATCTGGAAAGTGGCTAAAAAATCGTTTTCATCTTTAGGAGAAGCATTTGGATGAGGAATTTTCCATACACGAGGTTTTTCCTTATCCGATTTCACAGCATCAATCAACTCAGCTTTGTTCATGTAGTCGCGAACGACTCCATTTTTATCGATGAATGTGATTTTATCTTCCTCAAAGTGAATGCTGCTTTTCATAGCTTTTGGGTTATTCGGCGTTGGTTTGTCGATTACTTTAACAAATGAATTGCTGGCATGATCAACAGGAATTTCGAACCAAAAAGCAACAATACTCATCATACCATGATTTGGGGCAAGCGCCTCAATTTTCACGTTTTCATATACGCTCATTGTTGAACCCATAAACATGGTCAACACACTACTAATTATAATCATCTTCATATTCACAATTATTTAGATTAAACAATACACAATTTATATTCAGTCGCCTTTTCAATAAATTTCAGCGCGGCATTTTCGCCCATGTTGAATTTATGTTCATTGATTTGAAATTCATATTCAATAGATGTTGATTTAGCACCTTGCTGCATGATAGTGAGCTCAACAATTCTGTTTCTGAAATTTGTGATAGAATTGATTGGCAACTCAACCGATTTAACTGCGTGATTGATCTTAACCGTATCTTGACTCAAAATAACACAGTGCAAACCTCCATTTGAAAAAGCTGTTTTTGCCAATAAAATAGGATAAATCAGTATGCCAACACCGAGAACCATGCTGAAAATGGTCATTGCCAAGTTTTGTTCGGTATTGAGCACTGAATAAAATGCAACAAGGGAAATAAAAACACAGACAAGAGCGGCAAATGACTGAATACCAACAATCATGTTTCTCATTCCAGAATGACTTGGCATGGTATAGCTAGGCATGCTCATGTAGGCAGCGATAGGAAATATAATCTCACCGGTTTTCGATGATTTAGCCGCCTTTGCTTCAGCCTTATCCTGCCAAACAACATTAGCTGGAAGTTTAGATTGAAAAGTCTCAATAAAAACCTGAAAACTTGGATCAGAAGCATTTCCTTCGAGCGCAAAACCCATTCCTCCAAAGCGCTTTTCTTTTCCGTTTACACCATAGAAAATCGTGTATTTGGCTTTATTTTCCATCATAGATACGTCTTTAACAACGCGCTGAACGGCTTGTAAGTCGCAGGAGCCAATAACTCTTTTGCGCCCTAAAGACATATCATAATTCTCAATCGTGTTACCTGTTAAATCCACATGGATTTTGACCATGCCTTCGTTGATGTGAGTTAGTACTTCCATAAGTCATATTTTTATCAAAATTGACTTATTTTGAATGGTTTATCATCACCCTAAAGTGTGAAAAACCAGTTTATCCCAACAACATGGTGAGCAATTCAGCCCTGGATTTAATTTCGAACTTAGAAAAGATGTTTTTGAGATGCGACTTCACGGTGTTCATGCTAACAAATAGCGCATCAGCAATTTCTTTGTTGGACTTACCTTTACAGACCTCTACTAAAACGTCATATTCACGGGTTGATAGACCGTCTGCAATTTTTTTATTCACGTCTTCCAAGGTTGGGATTTCATGTTTTACATTTCGCAGAGAAATATCGTAACCCAGTTGTATTTGTATCAAAATATCATTGGAACGAAAAGGCTTAACAAGGTAGCCATTGGGATGTGTTGATCTAGCGGCGGTTAATGTAGAACTGTCAGAAAAAGATGTAACATAGCTGAAAGGGATAAAATAATCTTCGTGGAGTAATTTCCCCAAAACCAAGCCGTCATCGTTGTCACCAAGTTTAATGTCCAACAAAACATAGTCTACGCTTTGTGTCTCTAAAAGATCTTTGGCTTGAGAGAAAGAATAAGCGATACCGGCAACATTGATACCGTGTTCCAAGCAAATTTCTCGAATATCATTAGCGATAAGTGGTTCGTCTTCTACAATAAGAACAGATAGATTCATGCGTTCATGGGTATTGATAGTTTTACACTTGTCCCGTTTTGACTACTGATTTCAATCAAACTATTCAGTTTTTGGCTGAATATGCGAATCAGTTTCATGCCGATAGATTCACTTTTTTCAATATCGATATCTCCCATAATCCCAACGCCATTATCGGCAATTTCCAATTCTATTTGATTTTGTATGTTGGTGCTCAACTTCACGCGTATTTCAGCATTCGGCGTTTCGTGGAAGGCGTGTTTCATTGCGTTGGAAATCAACTCATTCACAATCAAACCAATCGGAATCAATTGGTCCACATCCACATCAACCGCATTCATCTCCGTCTTCAATTCAACATGTGTATCTGAAATCTGATAATTATTAAAAAGTTGATTGCACAATTTCTGCAAATAATCATCCAAGGAGATGGTCTTCAAATCGGTGTGTTGATATAGATTTTTATGGATAATCGACATGGCCATAACGCGGTCGGCTCCCTCCTCCAAAATCGCTTTCGACTTAGGATCTGTAACCTTGCGCACATGCATGTTGAGCAAACTTGAAACCACTTGTAAGTTGTTCTTCACCCGGTGATGAATTTCTCTCAAGAGTGCATCTTTTTCTATCAACGATTTTTGCAACTGTATGCGATTGCGCTTCAAATTATTGTAAGTCCTTATAAGCAATACCAACAAAATAAGTAGAATTACAGCGGCAACAACTAAGCCCAAAATCGTTCTGTTCTTTTGATAAATCAACTCCTCCTGAAGAGCAATAGTTTCCAGATTCAGGGCCGTATTGAAACGTACATCGTTCAAGGCATATTGCGCTTGTTTTTCCTCGTTGAATACGGTGTCTTTGTATGCAAGGGTGAGCTCATAAGACTCCATGGCGTCAGTCCAGTTTCCCAGAGCGTGATAGGCCTTTGCTAAGCCCCAATAACTCTTGTAAATTTGCTTTTTATTAGCAGTATTCTTTGATAAAGACAAGGCCTTATGAGCATCTTGAAGTGCATCTCCTGCTTTGTTTAAAGCCAAGAAAACCAAAGAACGCTTGTTGAGAATTATGGCGTGGGTGAAGGAATCATTGGTCGTGTCGACGCGTTGCAAAGCGAGATTAAAATTCTCCAGTGCCGATAAAGGATTGCCAAGTTCGGCATGACATGACCCTAGACCCAAATTTGAATAACCAGCGTAAACAACCGCATTCAAATCCAGATAAGCAATTTCCAATTCAGCAAATAGCTTCAGGGCCTCAGCGAACTTAAAATTATCATGCAACACATTCGCTTTAGCATATTTACAATTCAAGACCCAATCCTGACTATCAATTTCCAAAAACAATTGCAAGGCTTCGGCATAACTTTTTTCTGCACGCTCGTAGTCATGCTCTTCATAATGACAATTTCCAATGTTGTATCTGGATTTTCCTTGTAAGAGTACATCATCATATTTTTTTGCAAACTCAAAAGCCATCGTATAGTGCTCAATTGCCTTGTCATTGAGGCCAATAGCATAATAGTAGGTGCCTTGTACATTGTTCACCGCAGCATGATGTTTTGGCAATTTTGTCTCGGAGGCGAAATCCTCCATATCCTTTACAATCAACAAAGCCGTATCTGAATTAATCCATACGTGCTCATAAAAGGTTTTATACCATTTGTCAAAATCCTCCTCATTCTGAGCAGAAACGGTTGAATAGAACACAAAGCAAAATAAAAAATAATTTATTTTTTTCACATCGGTGATTTTGTTCCAATATTAACAAAACTAATTGAAATCAGCAAGAGGAACTAGAATTAGACTAGGGGCTCTTTTGTTGTATTCCGTTTGGTTGAACTCATCCTTCTCTACGATTGATATGATACAATTGGCGCTTTCCCAAAAAGAAGCTTGCACCATAGGAAATCTCGAAGTCCATTCCAACATCCCAGAATTATTCAGCGTCTGTATGCGTATTTTTGTCATTTCTTCGACATGCTTAGGGGCAAGCAATGCAGATTTAGAATGGGTTAAAATTTGCTCAATCAAATTTCTGTTTACGCCCTGATTAGAAAAATTATCAAGACGATAAACAAAAGTTTGACTTTCTCCAACAGCATAAAGTCTTTCGTTTGTGCTCAATATACGCGTAACATTTTCTCTTAAGTTTATCGTCCTCATTAGTTTGTTACTGGCACAATCAAAAACTTCTAATGTGCCTCTACGCAAACCACCGCCAGTTCCTATAAATAAATGCTTATTATTTGATGAAAAACTACATGCTAAAGGAATCCAAGGATGTTGATAGGCCTTCAAACGACGCATATTGGAATCTATATTTAAATTGTGGCGGCCAACACATGTGCGGAAGGATTCATCAGCGTATATACAAACCAACTCATCTTGATTTGAAGGATTGATCGAAAAACTTGTAACGCGGTTTATGGAGTCGATAACAAAACTTTTAATCGAATCATTTAACAAGTCATACACATGTATAACCGAAGCTATCTGCGTCCCCGAGCCTTGGTATTGCGTTCCAAGAAGATATAATTTGCTTTGATCAGGACTAATTCGAGCCAAACCCAGGAGACCTCTCAATTCCTTGCCATTATGATCGATCTTCCTCAATTGATTCAACTCAACCTCACGAATCAATGCCCCCGATTGAGCGTTCCAAAAAATCAATTTTCTTCCGAGTTGCCTTTTGCCATCAACATCCATAAAGTCCACTCCATAAGCCACTACCAATGAATCGCCCGGAAGAAAAGCTGCGGCTTGAACCTGTCGCTCAAAACCAAAAAGCTCGATGCTTTGAGCCCGCAGACCCAAAACACCGAACATCGCCATGAAAAAAACTAAACCTTTCATTATTTGAACATTAGTCCAATTATTTTTACTGTTGCTTGGCTTTCTCCAGCTTTAATAACGGCATTTTTTCCTGATATGCTCACAATTTCTACTTCAACAATAGACCCATCAGTGAGCTTTACATAGGCTATGTCGCCAGCTTGAGGGTCAAAAGGAACAACCTTTCTGACTTTTCCTTTAGAATCGTCGATTGAATATTGCACATCGTACCAATAATTTCCATAACTAAGATAAGTTGCTGGATACCAATAGCCATCAGAATCGTAATATGCCAATACCATTTGGTTCTTTTTAAGTTTAGACACACCTTCCCGCTCACCCCGTTGTACCGCACTTAATTGACCGTTTCCACAAGCAGCCGCCTCAATCTGACGCGCTTGCTCTGGCACTTGAATTACATACATAGTTATGCTGCCCAACTTCCATTTTCCCTCTTCGGTTCCAATTTCTAATCGTGTATAAGCCGTCTTGTTTTTATTCCAATAATCCAAATAACCACTGCCACGTTCTTTCAATTCAGGAAACTCACAGTATTGGTTTTTGTAGATAAAATCATTGCTTGCCGTGCTTGCTAAAATTTTATTCACCATGTCAGCGCCATCTCTAGTTAGCACCTTGAAATCAGGTTTTTCAAAATAGAAAGAAGGGAGCATGTGGTATAACACATTTTCAATCAAATTTTTATCACCAGACATGAAAACACCGTGAACATAAGTCATCACGTCATACGCATCCTTCATTTCAGGCATATTAAGCGGCTTGAACGTGGCCCATTTTTCATCTGCTAATCGGGTTTGCAAAATCATTTCGAACGATTTCAAGTTTTCTCTTTCAGCCGCCGTGTAGCGCTTGGTAGAAATAACTGTTCTGTTGTTTGCAGACTCAGAAGCCACAAGTCTATTCCATGGACCAGTGTCGCCATCTCGATAAACGCGGATTTCATAGGATTGACGTACTTTTTCGGCATCACCAATATCATTAATGAAGCTCTCAATAACTGTTTCCATCTCGAAAGAGACCGATCGGAAGCTGTGCCATTTAAATTTGGTGTTATTTCCAAAAACAAACGCTTGAGGTTCACCAATCATTCTATTGCGTGCAGCCAGACGAAAAATTTCTTGAAGATTATTTTGTATTAAAGCCTGCAGTTCTTCTTTGTTAGGGTCGGGCATTCCGAGCAATTCCTCATTAGATGGGTTAAAGCTTCTAAACGTGTATTTTCCTCCAACAATATTATAGCCAACGCCGCCATGCTGCACCACCCGAACGCCTGGATAATTAGGATTATTAGCGGGGCTGGTTACAGAAACACTTCTTCGATAAACTGTGATTTGCTTGTTTCCCTCCCATTCTTTCACCGTGCTACCCGCGCTGTTAAAAGTAACAGATGAATAATTTGGGAAATCCTTTCTCAAATCAGCGCGAATTGTAGCCTCACTGGGTTGCGCCAAAGCTGATGAAATTGACAGCATTAAAAAAAACGTAAAAAGACCTTGTTTCATGATTTCAGGATTTAAATTCTCGGCAATATTCATGCGTTTTTGACTAAGACGAATCACCCTAAAGTGTGAAAATCAACGAGAATCGAAAAGAAACTTAGTGCAATGAGATTCACACTTTAGGGTGAAGATATGACTGGCTCACTGATTGAAATTTGCATAAATCAAAAATGAATGATTATGAAAACAAAAATTATTTTTTCATCTGCTATTGTATTAGCGCTTTCGGTTACCACAACTAGCTTTGGTCAGCGTCCAGTACCTGGTCAACCGATTGGAGGAGCAGTTAGCAATGCACCTAATGTATCTGCTGCGGGTTTGAAATGGGATAAAGCATTGAGATCGATAACCTTAGGAGAAGGTCAGGTTGTGAACGTTAAATTGGTAAGTCAACAAAAAGCCAATACATGGAATATCATCCGTAAAATTGCCCAACAAGCCATGTGTTTAAATGTTGAAGAAATTACTGGAACTCGATATGAAGACAAAATAATCGTTGATAATCCTGTCGACGTGGCTGCCAATTTGCTGCCAGGAATGATCATTGACGGCTCAAAACTTTTAAATGAGGGAAAAATTGTCCCTTTACATTTGAATAATCGGAAGCCTACCACTTTGAGTATATCTGCATCTGCAAGAAATAATGTTTTAGCCGTAAATGCACAGAATCCTCAGTTTTTTCAGGAAAGATTAAGGGAGGCCACAAACAGACTAAAATCTCCAGAAAACTTTTTTGGACCACCAAATATACAAGCCCAGACTTTTGTTTACGAGTCAACATCTGAGAAATCAATGCAGCTTCAGGTTGGTGCTTCAGTTATGTTGCCTATGGGCGCTGTTTCTGCAAGTTTTGGGATGAACAGCAACACAAAAACGTATAAATATATGCTCAGATTCGAACAAGCGTGTTTTGTGATTTCAGCGCGTAGTTTCGATAAGCCAGAAGATGTCCTAATTGATGCCAATCAACTGATTGGAGACGAACTTGGAATCAGCGAGGTTACATACGGAAGAGTATTGAATTTATTGATTGAAAGCACCGTGGACCTCACCAAAACCTCTTTTGCAATAGATGGTAAAGTGAACTGGGGAGCAGTATCAGCCTCTTTACAATCAGACTTTCAATCTTCTTCATTGAGTTCACAAGTCACAATTGCAACCTATACTGCTGGAATGCAGCCTTTCGTTGTTTCTAACATAAGTGATTTACCGAAAAGAATCGATGATTATTTTGCAAATCAATTTCAAAATGGTAACATCTATGAGGCTGTTCCAATTTCATATAAACTAAGCGACTTGAACAACAAAAGTGTTTATCTTGAGGCCACTGCGAATGTTAGAGACCGAGGATGCGTCGCTACGAACAAAGCTAGAATCAGCCTAAAAAGTATAGAGTTGATTGATGCAAATAATGATTCCAGGAAAATATACGGCACTTTAGGCATTCGACTTTTCTTAAACAATACACCTATCAATTTGAATGGACAACCTTTTCCAAACAACCATCCAACTAATATGACGGAATTTAGGATTAACGTCGCTGACAAGGATCGTCCTCTAACTGTAACATCAGCAAGTCCAAAGGTGTTTGAACCAGCTGAAAATGCTAATTTCGGCTTTATTTTTAATGACCTCAACCTAAGGATTCAAATAAATCCATCCATATCCAGGCAAAGGAATAATGCTGGTGATTTGACTTACAGCAGCGCTTCGAATTTCAACAGAACAATCAGAGCATCATTAACAAATGCGACAACTCAGCATCGTTTCATTTTAACTGCTGATGATAATTCTAGATTGGCCGTAACAATTGAACTTGAGCTGTTGCCTAACTAATACTTTATAAGTCAAAGCCGACTCAAATATGAGTCGGCTTTTTTTGTCCTTTAATTTAAATTTTCTTGGTGATTCATTTGAATCTCGGTCTTCAAAAAACTGGAAACCAAGCGAATCGAGAATTTATTTAACACTTCCTGCAACTGAAAACCATACCGAACGAGTCATCATATAATTTGAAAACAAACTCCGTTTTAGATATTTTAATCACTTCCATTTTTAAGTTCATATCTAGGCTTTCATTGCTCAAGTGAAATACATTCTGCTCATCACTGGCAAGAATAGTCATGGCTTCCTCAATTGCTTCTTCTACTGTAGATCCTTCAGAGACTGCGATAAAAAGATTGTCTTTGTTGATATAAAACCTTGAGTTGGCAATCTCTAAATTAAACTCTACCAACTCCTCGTCGGTAATTGGCTCATCGATGCTCCAAGCTTCCAGAACTTCTACCAAACACCAAGTGCCATTCATCTCAGACCTTTGTTCTTGAGCAGAAAGAGCCAAAGATGACAACAATAAGAAACCAAGAGCTAAAGCCTTCATAAATTATTTTTCGACGAAGTTAGCTTATCCTCTTTTCTTTTCAAAAAAACGTTTTACTATTTCTGAACATTCCTCTGCCAAAACACCACCAATGATTTGAGTCTTGGGATGAAAGAGCTCATTCCCAAATCTCAATGCACCTCTTTTAGGGTCAGATGCACCATAGACGATTCTCGAAATTTGTGACCAATAGAGCGCACCAGCACACATCACACAGGGTTCGAGGGTAACATAGAGTGTACAATCCGTCAAATATTTACCGCCAATATAATCGGCACCCGCTGTAATGATTTGCATCTCGGCATGAGCTGTGGCGTCATTAAGCAATTCGACATAATTGTGAGCACGAGCAATGACATCGCCACCAGCAACCAAAACAGCACCAACAGGCACCTCATCTGCATCAAATGCATTGTGGGCTTGTTGCAGCGCTAGTTTCATGAAATAATCGTCTTTTTTAGAGAATAGCATGGCTCAAAAATACATCAAAATAGAAAGGCTTAATACCGTGGCAATGAATTATAAGCAATTCAATAAGTAATTAAACTAAAAAAGTCCACCTCAAAATTTGAAGTGGACTTTTGCGAGTAATATCATGAGCATTAATTACTCACCGCGAAAAAAATTTTAGGGTTCAAACGAACAAGCAATTAATCTGCAATTATGATGCGTTCAACGCGCTGTGTATTTTGTGTAGCCAAACGCACGAAGTAAATACCTGCACCAACTTGAGTTAAATCAATTTGTTCATTCAGTGAAGCTCCAGCAATCAAACCATTTTTAATTACTCTGCCTTGAGCGTCTGTAATTACATACTCTACCTGCGTGGCATCGGTTGAACCTTGAATATTAATCACACCATTTGATGGATTAGGATTAACTGTCAACGCTGATAACTCGTTCGACTCAATAGATACTTGATCACATCCAACACAAGCGTTCCAACATACTACAGGCAGCGTTATGTTTTCAGTAACCACCAATGTTCTATTCGTAAACTCTCCAGTAGTCACAGTGCATGATGAACCAGCCGTTAAAGCTTCTTGCCCTGCCCAGTTGTCATAAGAGAATTTGTATTCGTATGTTCCATCTTCGAGTGTGATTGTAATTTCCCAAATATCATCCGTTGAGTTAGCCATAGGCGCACAGTTTCCACACCAGTTGTTAAATGTTCCATTCACTTCAGGCGTTGTATAAGTGCCATCGTAATCTGCCATATCAACACGGAAAGTTACGGTTCTCGCCGTAGAGCCGTCACACGAAGTACAGCTGCTCCAGCAAACCGCAGGAAGAGTTGCGGCCTCTGTTACGACCAATGTTCTATTTGTAAATCCAAAAGATGTAACTGTACAAGGAGCACCTTCAACTAAAGTTTCTTGCCCTTCCCAGTTATCATGAGAATACTTGAATTCGTAGTTTCCTGGCTCCAAATCAATTGTCAACTCCCAAATTGTTCCGGTGGTATTAACCATTGGCGCACAGTTTCCACACCAGTCATTGAATGTTCCATTCACTTCTGGGGTTGTAAATGTTCCAGCGTAATTAGCCATATCCACACGGAAAGTGATTGGAACAGCTGTACCACCACCGCCACCACCAAGAGTAGTTTCTGTAACGATAGCCGGTGTAGAATACAACATGTCAACTGTGTTGTATTGAAACAACCAAATTGTATATTCTGTTGCACTTTGCAAACCAGTCAGATTAAATCCAAATGGATTGATGCCTTCACCATCACCAGCCGTTGAACCGAATGTGTATTCTGTAGCGTCTTGAGGATTTGCAGGAGCACTAGCCGTTGGAGAATAGAACAAGCGATAAACCACATTGCCACCAACTTGGTTTGGACCACAAGCAACAAAAACACTAGATTCTGTTGGTGTATTGGCAACCAATCCAGCAGGTTGTGAAGGCGGAGCAACTGAAGAAGAAGGCTGAAGAACGACATTGTCAATGTAAACTTCGTCGTTGCTTGTTCCCATTTCAAAACCTAATTTCATAGCTCCATAAGTGTTATTCACAACAAAAGTTGCCTGATATGTAGCCATAGTGTTGTTTATGGTATAGTCCTGAACAGAAATTGCTGCAAATCCACCACCATCTTCACCAAAATACATTCTTAGTGGGCGGCTTGCGGCATTTGTTCTTGCCTGAAACGTAATTTCGTATGTTTCACCAATCACCAATGATGCTATTTGTCCAGATGTCAACTCCTGATTCAATTGAACCCACCAAGTTGCACCACCAGCACCAACAATACCAGTAATATTTGCTTCGTTGTTATTTGCAGAATAATTCGCGTTTACACCCTCCCAACTCGCCAAAAACGTGCTCCAAGAGTTTAATCCATTACTAAAATCACCGTTGACAACAACGTTTTGACCGAACGCTAAACCGTTTAGCATCAAGACAAATAAGAGTAAAATTCTATTTTTCATAAGATTAATTTTTGCCAAATATATTGCTTTTTGTCAAACAAACAATAAGTATGTGTTAAAAAATTGATTTTCCTGATGTAAAAAACAACATAACAATAGCTTAAGACGATAAATCAGAACTAAACCGTGATGGTTTTCCTTGCATGATAAGCCACTAACTCATCAATTGGGCATTGCGTAATTTTTGCGATTTGCATGTCGTACTTTTGAACCACTTTTTCCAAAATGGGTCTGAAATAGAATGCAATTGAACCTACAAATCCTAAAGAATAGGACGCATAATCGGCATACGGTTTTATCCTTACTTCAAAAAATTTCATGAACCCCTCTTCGATTATCGCGTTCAGTGTAGGATTATTTGGATGCTGGGAATAGAATTTTGCAAACTTCGCCAAAAAAACATTCGGGCTTGGTTCGCGGTAAGTGGCGTTTAAAATTTGTTCTTTGCTCAATTTGAAGGTTTCCTCAAAAGAATGAGTCAAATTTTTATCCAACTGATCCATAAGGTATCGGCGCACCAATTCTTTACCTAGATAAGAACCACTGGCCTCATCTCCGAAAATATAACCATGAGAAGGCACATTGTCTATCACCTTGTTGTTTTCCCATACACAAGAATTAGAACCGGTGCCAATAATACAAGCAATACCACGTTGATCACCCAAGGTAGCAACGGCCGCAGCCTCCAAATCGTGATTTATTTTAATAAGCGCATTTTTAAAAATTGGTTGAAGCGCTTTAGCCACAATCTCATTCTTTTCTACAGAAGAACAACCTGCACCATAAAAATGTACTTCAGCAACTTGATCCAATACATTTTCGAGATGAGCAAAACCCTCTTCAACTTCAGCAAAAATCAATTCTGAAGATTGAAAATAGGGATTAAAACCAATCGTTCTGATTTTATCTACATGCTCGCCATTTTGGTGTATCACCACCCAATCTGTTTTGGATGAGCCACTGTCTGCTACTACTATTAATCTATTTGTCATTGTACTAAAAATGGAATATTTGCTGTGGCCACATTGTTGTTGCCATCAAAAACGTAAATAAAAAGTCTATACTGGCCGGCTTTTGGCGCCTCGAATTGAACAGAACTACTCCTGCGAGTGCCGCGATTGAAAACACCACGCAAAGGTTTCGGTGCAATTTCGGCATCACCTCCTGATTTTTTATCTGTACTTTCAGGAACAACCTGCCAGATGTAAGTGAGTTTATCTTTATCCAAGTCGGTTGACTGAACCAAGGCTGAAACAAGTTGACCCGGGGCAAAAACAATGTTCTGATTGGCTACTCTGCCATCCAACAAAAAAGTATCGATGCTTGGCGCACGATTCTGTGGCTCTTTTCCACTCCATCCGCGAATAAGTACATCCATAACAGAAGTTTGCTCGCCAGATTCCAAAAACAAATTAAACCAAGTGGCCGTATGCTCTTGTTTATTTCCCCAAAGAAAGACATATGATCCTAAACAATGTTTTGTGTCAGACATGATAGCCTCCATGCTCTTTCTGTACGTTTCTGCTTTTTGGGTACTGGTTTCTTCAATGCTCGCGCCCCAAGTGGTTTTTTGTACTTCCCAATAACCATAAGGACCCCATTCAGCAACGATGTATGGTTTGCGCCAACCATAAACTTGCACGGCGCCTGGTAAATAGGAAATATCGCCATAGGTATTAACACCAAGAATATCCAAACTTGGTGTGTAACGGTTTATTAACTTGACTTCCGCCACATCCAATCCAGCAGTAACCGCCATAGTGGGATGATTGGGGTCTTCTTCCTTTACCATTTTACAGATGTCTTCCAAATGTTTCCAAACCTCAAAATTGGAATAGTCCAAATCCATTTCATTGCCAACGCCCCAAAGTAAAATCGCCGGATGGTCTTTGTATTTGCGCACAATTCTTCGAAATTCTTCGAGTTGTCCCTTAACAGCTGCTTCGTTTGTATAATCAAAACCTTGTCTTTCTTGACCCATCCAAATACCGAAGCAAACAGTGAGACCTAATTTATGTGCTTCATCGAGAATTTTGTCTGTTTCGTCTGAAATACCCCAAGTGCGAATAGAATTGCCTCCATAGCGCTTCAACTCTTCCAGTTTTACTGTGCCTCCAGCTCCTTTTATGTAATATGGTTCACCATTGCGTAAGAGTTGAAACGAGCCGTCAGCAAGCGTCACGATTTCCACTTTAGAAGCCTGTGCGTGAAGCCCAAGAACAGACAAAACAAAAAAGAACAGCATCAAACTCTTCATCGCTTCAAATTATTGATAAACACGCACATAATCAACCTCCATATAACGAGGAGATGTGAGCGCTTGAACATTAATATTCCCTCCTAAGTTGCCACCAATAGCAGTGTTCAGCAAGATATGAAATTTTGCGTCAAATGGCCAAGTTGGACCAACATCAGGGTCGTCGCGACCAATGCGTTGGGTCACCACATCATCTATATACCACACGATTTCTGTTTGGTCCCATTCAACTGCATAAACATGGAATTGTGAACTTGCAGTAGTAAACGGAATGTCAACTCCCTTGTATTGGTGATTGCCTTGTGTGTTCGCAAAATGGATGTAATGTAAAATGCTGTTGGGCAAATTACCTACATATTCCATGATGTCAATTTCACCACTGATTGGCCATGGTTGAGAAGCATTGGACGGCAACATCCAGAAGGCATGCCACAAACCAGCAATGTTATCCATGCGGATTCTGGCTTCAACGCGACCATATTTAAAATCACCACGATTCAAAGATCTAATGCGGGCAGAAGTATAATCCATGCCTTGAAAGGTTTCGCGCTGAGCACGGATGCGCAACATGCCGTTTTCGACAGAAATGTTCTCTTTTCTATAAAACTGCGCCTCATTATTACCCCATAAATACAAACCTACAGAGCCTCCAGTGCCCAATTGAACTTCCCATTTAGATTCATCAAGTTCGGAGCCATCAAACTCATCAGACCAAACCAAAACCCTGAAGTTTTCTGGTGGATCGCTCTGTTTGCATCCCGTTGAAAGAACGAGTGTCAAAGCCATTAAAGAATACATCAGTCGTTTCATAGTTTAATCTTTTACGTTGAATTTCTGCTTCAAAGTATTCACTTGCAACCGAAATTCTCCGGGTTCAACAATCCATTTCAAATCTTTATTTACAAAAGCCAATGCTGTTATTGGCATTTCAATTTCTATTGTTTTCATTTCTCCAGCTTCCAAATCTATTTTTCTGAAAGCGCGCAGTCTTTTTACGCTCGGTGTGATGCTCGCCACCAAATCACTTACAAATACTTGCACAACTTCTTTGGCCGGTCTATCTGAATCGTTTTTCACTTGAACCGAAATGCGCACCACATCCCCTTGAGCGTAGGATTTTTTATCGATTTTTAAGTCACTGTAAACGAACTTCGAATAGCTCAAACCAAAACCAAACTCCCACTGCGGATTGAAAGTGTTGTAGCCAAAATCTTTGTCTAAAAGTTCGGTGTGCTTGTGGTCATAAAAAAGCAAAGAACCCGTATGTCTGGGATAAGTAAAAGGCAATTTTCCTGAGGGATTCACATCGCCAAAAAGTATCTGAGACAATGCAATTCCGCCAAAATCACCCGGCAAATAGGTGTGAACAATGGCTGAGGCAAGTGGTTCAATTTCGCGAACTAGCATTGGTCTGTTGAATGCAAAAACCAAGATAATTGGCTTGCCCGTTTTGCTCAATTCACGAACCAAATTTTGTTGCGCCATAGGCAAATTCAAATCTTCGATGTCGCCAGGTTTTTCGGTGCTCGGCATTTCTCCCAAACAAACCACGATAACATCATTATTTCTGGCAGCTGATACTGCTGCTGCAATGTTCACTTCTTTATCCAAATCGCTGCCCAAAACATAGGAAACCTGACCTGGATTAATTTCNNTGCCAAGTATGCGTCCATGCCCCATTGATGATGTTTAACGAATTGGCCGCTGGACCGCAGAGCAAAACCTTCGTGCCTTTTTTCAGGGGAAGCAAATTGTTGTCGTTTTTCAAGAGCGTAATCGATTCTTGAGCTGTTTTCAACGCGGCATCTTTATGCTCCTTGGAAGCAAACTTGGTGTAATATTTAAAATCAGGAATCGGGTTTTCCAAGATGCCTAATTGCTTTTTTACCCAAAGAATGCGGCGAACAGATTCATCCAAGCGGCTTTCAGGAATTTCACCAGTTTTCACCAAATCAATCAAAGCGATGTTGAAAGTGTAATCGTTGGGAGTCATGCTCATGTCAATTCCAGCCAAAACCGCCATTTTTACTGCATCGCGCATGTCAACAGCCACTTTATGGTCGCGGTAGAGCTTGATGATGTCTTCCCAGTCGGTTACAACCAAACCTTTAAAACCCAATTCATCTCGAAGTAAGGTGGTCAAAATATCATAATCAGCGTGGACAGGAATGCCATTCAATTCACCTGAATTGACCATCAAAGTCAGTGCATTTTTTTCCACAGCCGCTTCAAAAGTTGGCAAGAAATATTCGCGCAATTGGCGTTCTGGAATCCAAGCAGGAGTTCTGTCTTTTCCGGAAATAGGAATACTATAACCCAAGAAATGCTTCATACACGCGGCAACTTTCTCTGGATTTGAAGGGTCGTTTCCTTGATAGCCTTCAATGACAGCAGCAGTCATGGTTTTGGCTAAATACACATCTTCACCATAAGTTTCAAAAAAGCGCGACCACAAAGGTTGACGTGCCAAATCAAGTACTGGAGAAAAATTCCAAGGAATACCAGAAGCGCGACATTCATAGGCTGTGATTGCTGCACCTTGTTGAACCAAATCCGGATTCCATGTGGCTGCCTGACCAATTTGCTGCGGAAACAATGTCGCGTCAACAGTATAATTGACCCCGTGAATGGCATCGATGCCATAAATAATTGGAATTCCATTGCCTTCTTTTGTGGCTTTGGTTTGAATGGTTGTGATGATTTCTTCCCAATGTTCGCGGGTGTATGTATGTCCACCTACGTTCAAAATTGACCCAACGTAGTAATAATTGATGGCACTGTCTAATTTTACAGGATCCAATTCATGCGGCTCCACCAAATTAAAAACCTCACCTTTTGAAATCACATCCAGGTTGATTTGCGTCATCTGACCCACTTTTTCCTCGATGCTCATTTTGGCAATCATGGCTTCAATTTCGTCATCATACAAAGACGTGTCGTCGGTCTTATTTGTACAAGCCAAAATCAAAAGCGGGAACAATAAAAGCCAAAAATTTCTCATTTCAGTTCAAATATTTTGATGTGTTCAATCTGCACTTTTCCTTGACCTGAGCCTTGAAAGAGCAGTTGTTTGATTTGGTCTAATTCGAATCCATGTTTCACCAAATCCATGTTTTTCAATGGCAGACGAATCACCTTCCATTCATCCGATTCCATTTTTCCGTTTTCTTTAAAAATCTCCAAACTTTTACCACGGAAATCTTCTAAATACACTGAAAATTTTGT
>DIUF01000056.1 GCA_002422285.1 Flavobacteriales bacterium UBA6165
CGAAATAATTTTTTTAATGATGTTTATATAGACATTGAAGGCAATAATTTTTATGCTTTTTATTTAAAAAATGACCTTGAACAAAATTATTCGGAAGATGTGAATTCCTTTTTAAATCTTTATGAAAAACTTACACGGCATTATCCCGTGACTAAAAAATATTCTTATCATTCGATTACAAATACATTGGAGTCTAAGAATAATTATTCTAAAGCATGGGAATTAATTTCTTCAAGACGCTCATTATTCTTTGAAACCGTTATCGAATACGAAAAAAAACTCGGAAAAAATTTGGTCGATGGCGCAATCATCGAAAAACTTGTGGGTCACAGTCATTTAACCGAATTTGGACAAAGAAACATTGATAGGGTAGTTTATCATGCAAATGAAGTTTTAAGTAAAACTTTAGGGGCTATGAGAAACAAGTCTTTTTTTAGTCAATTCTTAAAAAACGATCAACCCATTTCGCAAAGCGCATCATATTACAAAAAATTCTATTTTTCGGCTGCTGAATACAAGCACTATAAGCAGCTTGACGAGCATCAAGTAAAATCGAATTATAAAAGACGAATTCCTCACGTAATTGAAAAGGCTATTTATTCTCAAAGCAGAATCATCTTAAAACAAGCCGAAGATCTTTATCGTGAAACTATAGGAATGCCAAAAGTTGGTGAGGGATGGATTAGTGAAACAGAGCTTTATTACAAAATATGCGATGCGTTTAAAGAACTAAAAATTATACATCACGCTTCTCCGAAATGGCTTGGTCGCCAGCATTTAGATATTTTCATTCCCAAATACAAAATAGGAATTGAATATCAAGGTGCTCAACATTATAAACCAATTGACTTTTTTGGAGGCCAGGAGTCATTTTATAAAACTGTTGAACGCGACAACAGAAAAAAAAGAATATGTGAACAGAATGGATGTATTCTAATTTATGTCGACGAAGGGTATGAAATATCAGAAGTAGTGAGTAAAATCAAAGCTATAATTAAAGGTTTATAAGAAGTTCTTCAAAACACGCTACTAACACTTTAGTTATAAAAGGTCTAATAAATCAAAGAACAACAATAAGTCATCTAATTAGATGACTTATTGTTAATTCTATTTCGAGTACTGTTTAAGCAATCACTTTCGGTGCTGCTGCCATAATATCCTTGCTTGCTTGCTTGCTTGCTTGCTTGCTTGCTTGCTTGTTCTTCGAACTGCTTGAAGTTGTTGACGAACTNNGTTCAACATTTCGTCTGGCACGTTTTGACATAAATCCATATAGATCAAACATTTTTGATAATCATATTTTCAAAAATATGAACGACAAACAATTTTGATGTTATTTCATGTACATCAAACCATTTTGATTATCAAAAAATCTAATTTGTGAACAACAAGAGGTCTTGACGTAAATATTTTTACATATATTTGTATCAAATTACAGATTTATGGATTTTTCGAATTCAGTACAATATCATTACGAACAATTTCCTCCCAAGAATTTGAATTATGGAAAACTTGTCCACGCCTTGTTGAAAGCAACAGACGCATTAGCCAGATACGACCAAATGCTTAAAAACATGCATAATAGTGAGATTTTACTAGCACCTTTGAGAAATCAGGAGGCGGTAATTTCATCAAGAATGGAGGGGACAATTAGTACAATGGATGAAATACTAAGGTTCGAAGCTGATAATGAAAATGATTCAGAAGGAGCAAATAAAGTTCGTTCAGAAGTATTCGAAACAATTTTATATCAACGTGCACTTTTGAACGCACAAAGCGCAATGAAAGAAGGATATCCACTATCTCAACACTTAATTAAAACGCTACATCAACAATTATTGTCTTTTGGAAGAGGAGCACAAAAATCACCCGGAAAATATAAAGTTGAGCAAAACTATTTGGCTGATAAGATTAAACAAAAGGTGTTATTTACACCAATCAGCCCAGAAAAATTAAATGAAGGCTTAGAAAATTTATTTGCCTACATAAATGAAAGCCCAGACCCTATTTTAATCAAAACAGCTTTAATGCACCTGGAGTTTGAAGCACTCCATCCTTTTCAAGATGGAAATGGAAGAATTGGACGCATGCTTATAACACTGCTTTTATGGTCCGCTGGGGCTATCTCAGAGCCTCACTTTTACATAAGTGGATATATGGAGGAGCATAAAGATAAATATATTGATACCATGAGAGAAGTATCAAAAAATAACGATTGGGAATCATGGTGTGTCTTCTTTTTAAATGCAATTGAAAAACAAGCAATAAAAAATCTAGACGTTGCAGAAAAAATAAAAAGTTTATACGAAGAAATGAAACCAATATTTTCGGATTCATTATCATCAAAATGGAGCGTTCATGCTTTAGACTATATCTTTAAATATCCCATTTTTAGAAATAATGGATTTACTTCAAAGAGTGGAATACCTGGACCAACTGCTGCCAGATTTACCCGGGTGCTATTAGATAAAGAACTATTAAGAACTTTAGAGGAATCATCAGGTAGACGACCCGCTCTTTATGCCTTTGAACCACTATTACAACTCGTTCGAGTATAAAAATAGGTTTACAATCTTAAAAGAATATTTAGTAGACAATCTTGCTGTTTACCATGAAAAAAAAACTCTAACACTCATTAAGTCGTATTGACCAAGTAAATACTCGAGTGAAATCTCCCTTCTTCACCTAGCAAAGACCACAAAAAAATCCGTCCCCAAGTTGCTTGGGGACGGATTTCCATGAATTCTATTTCGAGTTCTGTTTAAGCAATCACTTTCGGTGCTGCTGCCATAATAGCCTCGCTTGCTTGCTCTTCAAACTGCTTGAAGTTGTTGACGAACTNNGTTCAACATTTCGTCTGGCACGTTTGGACAGCTTGTTGGCATTGACAATCCAAAAACCTCGTGGTTGTTGAATTCTACCTTGTCCAACTCGCCGTTCAAAGCAGCTGTAATCATGGCACGTGTGTAAGCCAACTTGATGCGACTTCCAGTACCATAAGAACCGCCTGACCAACCTGTGTTGATCAACCATACTTGTGTACCTGTTTCAGACATTTTGTTGCCCAACATCTCAGCATATTTCGTTGGGTGTAGTGGTAAAAATGCTTTTCCAAAACAAGCCGAGAACGATGGTTGTGGCTCTGTTACACCAACCTCTGTACCTGCAACCTTCGCTGTGTAACCAGAAATGAAGTGGTACATCGCCTGACCTGGAGTCAAACGAGAAATTGGAGGCAATACACCAAAGGCATCAGCCGTCAAAAAGAAAATATTTTTTGGGTCCTTACCCACTGATGGCACAGCCACGTTATCAATGTGGTGGATCGGATAAGAAACACGCGTGTTTTCTGTGATGCTGCCATCTGTGTAGTCTGGTTCAGTTGTGTTTTCTTGGAACACGATGTTTTCCAAGATAGCACCAAACTTAATGGCATCGTAAATCTGTGGCTCTTTCTCTTTAGACAAATCGATACATTTTGCGTAGCATCCGCCTTCAAAATTGAACACCGAACCGTTGGTCCAACCGTGCTCATCGTCACCAATCAAATTTCTTTCTGGATCAGAAGAAAGCGTTGTTTTTCCTGTACCAGAAAGGCCGAAGAAAATGGCAGTATCGCCGTCTTTGCCAATGTTTGCCGAACAGTGCATGGGAAGTACGTTGCGCTCGTGTGGCAAAACGAAATTCAAAACAGAGAAAATACCTTTTTTGATTTCGCCCGTGTAAGCCGTTCCACCAATGATAATCATCTTTTTGGTGAAATTGATTACCGCAAAATTGGACTGACGCGTACCGTCGATGGCTGGATCTGCTTTGAAACCCGGCGCACATACGACGTGCCAATCCGGCATAAAGTCTTCGATTTCTGAAGCTTCTGGACGCAAGAACATGTTGTAAGCGAACATATTTGACCAAGGGAATTCCGTTACCACACGCACATTCATGCGGAAAGTAGGATCGGCGCAAACATAAGCATCGCGTACATACACTTCTCTACCCGCCAAATAAGCCTTCATGCGGTTGTAAAGATTATCAAACTTAGCGGCATCGAAAGCAATATTGATATCACCCCACCAAACGGAATCTTTAGTATTGTCGTCCAAAACGATGAATCTGTCCTTTGGAGAACGTCCAGTAAACTCACCTGTTGAAACACACAAAGCTCCTGAACTGGCCAGAACACCTTGTCCGTTGATGATTGTTTCTTCCACCAATTCAGCTGGAGTTAAGTTCCAATACGTTGCGCCCAGATTTGTCAATCCAATTGATGCTGACAAATCGCTGTTGCGCCCTTTGATTCCAAAATCGCTCATAATTTTAGTTTTTTTAGAGACTGCAAAATTAAGATTAATGCAAACGTTGATTAACGATTTGTTGAAGATGTTTTCCACATCTCATGTAACTTATGCACTATTTTTGTGGAGCTTCAACATCAGCAAACGAAGATGCCACTGCTGATTTTTCCACACGAATTTTAGCTGAATCACACGACAATAAAATCGTTGTGTCGTTGATTTCCAAAACCTTACCATGAATTCCGCCGATGGTAACAACTTTGTCGCCAACGGCAAGAGCTTCACGGAATTTTTTCAATTCCTTTTGTTTTTTCATTTGTGGTCTGATCATAAAAAAATAAAAAACCACGATAACCAAAACTGGTAATAAAAGAGCATCCATAAAATAGATTGTTTAATTGTTTGAAAAATTAATACTTCACCAACACTGTACCTGTAATAACTAGAGGAATATCCGTTGGCTTTGTGTTGGCAAAAACGGTAACTTTTTTAAAGATTTCCCCATTCTGTTCTTTGGTGTCCACTTCGGCATCCACCCATGCTGTTTTCCCAGGGTCAACAGCATCTTTGCAATAATCTGCCAATGTACAACCACAAGATGGTTTCACATCAAAAAGTTTCAACGGCACCTTGCCCGTGTTTTTGATTTCGAAGCGAACTTTAATGACTTCGCCTTGCATTACTTCACCGAAATTGTGGACAAATTCGCCATCCACAGTGGTGTCGTCTGGAAATTTTTCACGGTCAGATTTACATGAAAATGCTACAAGAGCCAAAAATGTGATAAACAATAAATTACGCATAACTAGTTCAATTTAGTATTTAACAAACCTCTACCCTCCTTGTTTACTTTACCGTTTTCTTGTAAGCGCGCAATAGCTTTGTCCAAGATTCCGTTGATAAAGGAGTTGCTTTTCGGTGTGGAATAATATTTAGATATTTCAATATATTCATTCAACGAAACATTCAGCGGAATCGTTGGGAAATCTTTCATCTCTGTGATGGCCATAGACATGAGCAAAACATCAATTTTTGCAATTCTGTCCAATTCCCAATTCACAGCCAATTCATCGATCATGACCAAATTTTCGTCGTAATCCATAATCGACTTGCGGAAAAGGCTTTTCATGAAATCAATCTCTTCTTTGTCCGCTGTGTAAAAAGCGAGCATTTTGTTTTCCGCTCCCTCTTCCTCTTTGAAAGTTTTGATGGTCTTAATAACCATGGAGCACATCAAGTCAATATCGTCTTGCCAATGGATGTTCTCTTCTTCAAAATAGGTCAAAAGAAAAGGTGAATTGGCGATATTCTCTTTGAAAAATGCAATTGCAAAAGCTTTATCTGACTCAAAATCATCATCTTCGCTATTCATGTAAAGCACATAACTTTCTGATTCTTTGACCTGATTGAAGGTTTTGCGGAAAATTTCGCGCTTGATATCTGTGTTCCAATTCACTTTTCTATTTTGCGATTCACGACGCAACTCAGGGAGTTCATCAATGATGGCAAAAATGCGATTGTCCACAAACTTTCTGCTTGGATTCAAATCCTCTTTGGTGGGTTGCAATTTGTTTTTAGACTCCTCAAGCTTATTCTCAGCAATCAACTTCATTTCGTTGAATGTGAGCATGAGGTAAACATACAAATCAAATATACGTTCCACATTGTGAAGCAGCAGTTTTTCATGCTTCACAAAATCTGGATTCTCGTCTTGTAAATAAGCATAGAGCGCTTGGAGCACTTTAATACGAAGGTGTCTTCTATTGATCATTAAGTGCTATAAAGGAAGTTTTACTTTGCCGATGGCTATAATACGCTCTTCAGCCATTTTATTGGCGATTACGTGTGTTGGAATATTTTCATTGCGTGAACGCTGCACGATATTCAAAATTGTAGTGTAAATATCGCCGGCCTTGTTCATGGCCCATTCTGCGCTCAAACCTTTCACTTCAGCATAGCAGTTCATCACACCACCCGCGTTGATGGCGTAGTCTGGAGCGTAAATAATACCTTTTTCCAAAACTGCTTTACCGTGGATGTTTTCATGCGCCAATTGGTTGTTTGCTGCTCCAGCAATAATGGCGCATTTCAATTTTGCCAAAGATTCATCGTTTACCGTTGCACCTAAGGCACATGGCGCGTAGATATCCATATCCAAATCGTAAATAGCATCATTGGCAACGATTTCCACTTGTGGATGAGCACTCTTGATTTTCTGCAAAGAGCCTTCGAAGATGTCAGAAACATACACTTTAGCTCCTTCTTTCACCAAATGACCAACGAGGCTAGAGCCAACGCTACCAACACCTTGCACCAAGACTCTTTTGCCTTCCAAGTTGTCCGAGCCATAGGCTACTTTAGCAGCAGCTTTCATACCAGCATAAGTGCCATAAGCAGTAACCGGAGATGGATCGCCACTTTTTCCTGGCAAACCAACAACATGGTTTGTTTCCATGTTCACATAAACCATGTCTGCTGGAGATATTCCAACGTCTTCGGCTGTGATGTATTTTCCTCCAAGAGAATTGACGAATTTTCCGAAACGACGCATCATTGCTTCGCTTTTCATGGTGCGGGCATCACCGATAATTACGGCTTTTCCACCACCCAAATTCAAACCAGAAATGGAGTTTTTATAAGTCATACCGCGCGACAAACGTAGGACATCTACCAAGGCCTCATTTTCGTTTTGATACGCCCACATACGTGTTCCGCCCAAAGCTGGACCTAAAACAGTGTTGTGAACCCCAATGATTGCTTTTAGTCCCGTATCAGGGTCGTTACAAAAAAGCAATTGCTCGTGCCCCATTTCGTCCATCCTAAGAATGACGGGATTTGAATCATATTTTGCTAAAGCGTCTTTAGCCAAGGCCAACTCGTTCGTTTCCATTATATTTCCAATTTAAACTTTTATTGAGGCTGAATGTTTACTTTTGCAGACTCAATTACAGGGCGCAAAATTAGTAATATTCCAATGAAGTCTCTCAGTTATCTCAACAAATATTTAATCAAATACAAATGGCTGCTTATCTGGGGGACGGTGTTTGTTGCTCTTTCCAATCTGTTCTATGTGTTCATGCCCATGATTGCCAAGGAATCATTGGATCATATTATTGTTTTGGCAAAAGATTCAAGTATAGAACGCAATCTGTGGCTGTTGAGCTTCCAAATTGCAGGACTTTACATGCTTTTTGCAGCAATTAAGGGTTTATTCTTGTTTTTTACACGCCAAACCATCATCAAAGCCTCACGATTTATTGAATATGACTTGAAAAATGAGATTTATCAGAAATATCAGGATCTCAGCTACTCGTTTTACAGAAAGAATCAAACCGGTGACCTCATCAACCGCATTTCAGAAGATGTAAACCACGTGCGCATGTATTTGGGACCAGGCATTATGTATGGCGTGAATCTATTGGTGATGTTCCTCCTCGTATTGCCAGCCATGTGGTATTATAGCCCAGAATTGAGTTTGTATGCCTTGGCGCCACTGCCAATAATGTCCTATTTGATTTACAAGGTAAGTGCCACTATGAATGCCCAAAGCGCCGAAGTGCAACGCAAACAATCGGACATTTCAACTTTTGTGCAGGAATCCTTCAGTGGTATCAACATCATCAAGACTTATTTGCGTGAACAACACAAAGCCAGTGAATTTTCGGGAACTGCAGAAAATTACAAAGTGGCTAACTTGAAACTGGCTTTAACTAACGGCTTATTCATGCCCACCATTCTCTTCCTCATCGGACTGAGTAACATCATCACCATATATGCGGGAATCAATTTGATTGCCGAGGGAGTAATTACTGAAGGTGTGGTGTTGAGCTTTATCTTTTACATCAACATGCTCACGTGGCCCATGGCGAGTTTGGGTTGGGTAACCTCCTTGATTCAGCGCGCAGAAGCATCACAAGCCAGAATCAACAACTTTTTGGAAGAACAAGAAGCCCTATTTGTGGATGGCGATATTGCTTTGGATTCCATTAACCAAATTGAATTTAAAAACGTCAACTACAAATTTGCCAACAGCAGCACTCCAACATTGAATGACTTGAATTTCACCATTCCAAAAGGTAGCAAGACCGGGATTGTTGGTCGAACAGGAACAGGAAAAAGTACCATCATCAATTTAATTTTCCGTCATTTGGATCCAAGCTCAGGACATGTCTTGGTCAATGGTCGACCACTGCCCGACTTTCAAATCAAAACCTACCGCAAAATGATTGGTGCGGTGCCGCAAGAAGTATTTTTGTTTTCAGACACCATTGGCAACAACATCCGCTTTGGTTTGCCCGAAGACACGCCCGATGAAGCCGTACTCGATGCCGCGATTTTCGCCCACGTGCACCACAACATAGAAGAATTTGAAGACCAATACGACACCGTTTTGGGTGAACGAGGCATCAACCTCAGTGGCGGCCAAAAACAAAGAATCAGTTTGGCNNGAAACAGAAGAAATTATCCTCAACAACATCAAAACCAAATTGGCTGGAGTTACTACAATTATCATTGCACACAGACTCTCGTCCGTTGTGGACTGCGACCAAATCCTTGTTTTGGAGGCCGGACGCATAGCAGAATCTGGCACCCACGAAGAACTTTTGAATCTTAGAGGGATTTACGCCGAGATGTACGAGAAGCAGTTGGTGGAGGAGTAGGGTTTTTGCTGCTGGCGGTTGGCTGTTGGCGGTTGGCGGTTGGCTGTTGGCGGTTGGTGCATCGAGCAAGAAGCTAAACACTAGCCAACAGTCGCCAAAAAGGACACACCAAAATAATTCCTGCGAAAAATGCCACACACAAAGCTAAGTTGCTCCATCGCTTCGATGGATAGTTTTTTGCGACAACGAAAAGCCAGATGTTGATGAGAATGAGCGGGATGAGTAATAAAACACGCCCAAAGTAAACAACTTCAATCAGCCCGAATAGCGCTCGCGTTTTTCCACCACTATCCATATAGGCCCAATACAAGTTGTAATTAGCGTGTAAACCCTTTATCATAGCCACCAGAGAAATAAGTAGTGAAAAAATGATGAGATAATTGGGAGATGATGTGCGCATTGTGGTCAATTTGTTTGATCAAAATTAAAAAAAAAGCGCCTCATTTTCATGAGACGCTCTATCAAGCTAGTGGCGTTGGCTTAAAACTTCACGCCTACTGTGAGGTAGAAAGTGCGTCCAGTACCCGGAAGTAATCCAGGTCCTGGGTAAACTCCTGCGCGACGTGTTGCATAAACTGCGTCTGTTAAGTTGTTTACGCCAGCGCGGAAGTGGTAGTTGTCGTTGATTTGGTAAGCCAAATTCAAGTCGATGAGGCTGTATGCTGGCAAAACTCCAGTCGTTGAAGTAGCGTTTGGATCAATGGTGTTGGCTGCATCTTTAAATCTTCATTCCTACTAATTAACAATTTTATACTTTATTTAACATAAAATAAGTAATCTTAATTTAATTTAATTATGTTTGCCCTAAAGATTTCGATATGAGGTATTTGACTTTATTCTTAATGCCTATTCTGTTGATTTGTTTTCCGGTTTTTAGCCAAAAAACCAATTCGATAAACGGCATAATCGATCTAAGCGGCTATGAAAGCAAATCTATAACTCGGATTAAGCTAAATGGTGAATGGAAATTTTTTGAGAATCGTTTTATTCTTTCTGACCAGGATTCATTAGCCAAGGATTCATTTATTTTCGTTCGGGTACCACTTTCTTGGAATAAATTCGAAAACGCGAAGGGTTTAAAAAATGGACTGGGATATGGAAGTTATTCCCTGAAAATTATCAGAAAAAAAGGTGAAAAACAAACGCTTCTTTTTAAGGAAATAGGCAGCTCCTACAAAGTTTGGTTAAATGGGGAATTGCAAGCTGAGATTGGGACTGTTGGAAAAAACAGATCTGTTTCAGTACCTAGTTTTGAATCATTTAATCTGGACCTCCCAGATATTGAAGAAGTAGATCTTGTGATTGAAGTGGCAAACTTCCATCAAAGTCTTGGCGGCTTAAAAATGCATGTTACTTTAATTGACAGTAAAAACGTAGCAATGCATCAACAAGAAGAGTTCTTGCTTAAGAGCTTTTGCCTCGGAATTATTTTCATCATGGGCTTATACCACTTAGGGTTGTTTTTCTTGAATAAACAAGAGTTAGCCAGTTTTAATTTTGGATTGTTTTGTTTTGTCATCTTCATTTTTGTTGTATCAAGAAGTAGAATAATTTACAATTTCAATCCTGAATTTGATTGGGTTTTAGGAAATAGAATTGAGTATATTTCTATATATCTGAGTTTGCCGCTTTTTTATACATTTTTTCAACTATCATTTCCTAAACAATTCAATAAGTACTTTAATCTGTTAGCCATTATTATTTCAAGCAGTTTAATAACCATTGTTATTTTTACCGATGTGGTTTTTTTTACTTCAACATTATCCTATTTCCATTTTGTTTTGTTGATGTATGTAGTTATTGTTCTTGTTGGGCTAATACGAGCTACAATATCGAAGCGGCGTGGTAGCTTGCTTCTGTTAAGTGGTTTCAATATTTTTATGTTGGCTTTGATTAATGATATTCTTCATGTGCAAAATATTATTGATACTGGAAATTATATAAGCTTAGGAGTATTTGGCTTTATTATTTTTCAGGCCTTCTTTTTAGCCTATAGAAGTGCTAATTATAATAAGAAGGTGGCCCTTCTTTCAATCAATCTTAAAGATTTGAATCAATCTCTTGAAAGATTTGTGCCTGCAGGTTTTATGACATTGCTTAAGAAAAAAGATATTACAGAAGTTAACCTTGGTGACTTTGCGGAAAAAGAAATGACAATTATGTTTAGCGATATTAGGGGTTTTACAAGTATTTCTGAAAAACTTTCATCTGAAGACTCTTTTAGTTTTGTAAATGATTACCTGCGAACAATGGCTCCAATTATTCGAAACCACAACGGTTTTATTGATAAATACCTCGGAGATGGCATTATGGCGCTATTTCCTACTAACCCGAATGATGCCCTAGCATGTGCTAAAAAAATGAGAGATGCACTGAACTTGTTTAACGAGCAAAGTCGTATGTCAGGAAAACCTGTGATTGATATCGGAATTGGTTTGCATACTGGTTTGTGCATTATTGGTACGGTGGGAGAGCAAAGAAGAATAGATACGACTGTAATTTCGGATGCAGTCAATTTGACTGCTCGAATAGAGTCATTAACCAAGCACTATAAGACTCCTATCATCCTTAGTGGAGAAACTGTGCAACGACTGTCCCATGATGAAATTTCAAATCTTCGGTTTATTGGTTCGGTCGTTGTGAGAGGAAAAACACTTCAAACGGATTTGTATACACCGTATATTAATAATGATGTTGATCAATCTTTGAAAGAACTTTTCAATCAAGCTGTTGTCTGTTACTGCAATAAAGATTTTGAGTTAGCAAACTCTCTATTTATGCAACTTTCAAAGACAGATTTGGATGATAGTTTATTGAAATTATATTTGGAGAAAACGAACTATTACTCAAATCAGGAAAAAACAGACGATCTCAAACACCTAGAGGTTTTTGAATATTGAACTAAAGAACTTGCTTCTAAGATTAACAATGACCTTTTTATAAGCAATTGTGAATTAGGTAAATATAGATTTAGCTAGCCTGAGAGAGAGTTCTCACTGAATTCGAAATGACGGCTTTACACCACGGTAATAGGTGGAAAAGTGCGTCTTGGAGACAAAAAAAGCGCCTCATTTTCATGAGACGCTCTATCAAGCTAGTGGCGGTGGCTTAAAACTTCACGCCTACTGTGAGGTAGAAAGTGCGTCCAGTGCCCGGAAGTAATCCAGGTCCTGGGTAACCTCCTGCGCGACGTGTTGCGTAAACAGCGTCTGTTAAGTTGTTTACGCCAGCGCGGAAGTGGTAGTTTTCGTTGATTTGGTAAGCCAAATTCAAGTCGATGAGGCTGTAGGCTGGCAAAACACCAGTCGTTGAAGTAGCGTTTGGATCAATGGTGTTGGCTGCATCCGTGAAAACTTCAGAGATGTAGTTGTATTGAACCGTTGCAGTAAAGCCTTTTGCTTTCGCGTTCAAACCAGTTCTCAAAATGTGCTGAGGAGCGTTTTCCACTCTGTTGTTTACGAAATCTACATTTGGATTGTCCCAACGCGTATAACGGGCATCAACATAAGCGTAATTTCCGAAAACTGAAACACCTATTTTAGTGATTTTAGGTTGAATCAAACGCAAAACTTCCAATTCCACATAAGACTCAATTCCCTGACTCATCGAAGCGCCAATGTTGGTGCGGAAAGGATTGCCATTTTGGGAAATTGTGCCGATTCTGTTGTCGTAAAACAAACGGAAAGCACCTACATCAAAGCGCAAGTTGTTTTTCAATAATGAACCGCGGAAACCGAAATCTAAGTTGTAACCCGTGGCGTCTTTTAAGTTTTGGTCGATAACGTCAATCGTTGCCGATGGTGTCAGTTCAGAAAACAAAACTGGTCTGAAGCCTTGACTGAAATTGGCATAAAAATTTGAAGTTTCAGTGATGGCATATTCGGCTCCAAGTCCAGCTAAAATAACATTTCTGTCGCGCTGTTGTTCGTTGATATCGCCATTGCCAGATGCATTGATACGACCTAAAGCAGTTGAACGAATAAATTCATAGCGAACACCAGGCGTAACAGTCAATTTATCAGTAAGTTGGAACATATTCTCTACGAAAGCAGCAGCATTTTGCGTGATGAAATTCAAACTTCTTGCAAATTCAAATCCGTTTTGAAGCTGAGCTATTGCCAAGTCATAACCCATTCCCGTTGTACCAATGCCCGCTTGGTCTCTTCTTGTGTTCCCATAATAAGCACGCACACCACCCGATAAAGCAGATTTGCGACCAAGGAAACTGTAATGGCGTATTGCGCGAACTTCAACACCATAGTTTTTGTAATAATCGCGATCCACCTGACGTGGATTATACGATCCAATTGCCGTGTTGATGGTATCCGCAATTGTTATTGCCCTTGTAAAACCAACGCTATTGCGCTCTGCCAAAGTACCAAACACATTGATATTGAGCAATGTATTTTCGTTTGGTTTGTATGTCAATTTGAGCGCTGCTGAATTCCATGGTGTGCTGAACCAGTTTCTCTCGCGGTGCGATTGACGGGCATCAGCAAAAAACATAGAATCCGACAAACCGCCCGCTTGCTGACTCACATAGTTCATGCGCGAGTATTCAGCATTCAAACTCCATTTTTCATTGAAGTCATAAGTCATGTTGATGGCACCCGTTTGCGTTTTGTAGGCACTATTTTGTCTCCATCCATCTGCTGAGCGATTATGAAAATAAGCATAATAAGAGAACTTGTTCACTTTTCCACCGATGGCATTAAAAGAGTTCAATAAGCCGTAAGAGCCAATCGTTTGGTAAGACTCCACGCTCAAGGGCTTGTTACCCAAATGTGTTTTGGTGACGTAATTCAATAATCCGCCAAATTGAGGACCGTATTGCAAAGAGCCAGCACCTCTTATGATTTCTATACGCTGCAAAGCCTCAGTTGGCGGTGCGTAGTAGGCCTCTGGATAACCAAAAACTTCCGAACTGATATCGTAGCCATTCTGACGAACGTTGAATTCCCATGAACGGTTTGGACTTAAGCCACGCGTTGCAATACCCGTTTGAATACCAGAACCATCATTCTCCCAAATGCTCAAACCGGGTACTTTAGAAAAAATTTGACGCGAATTGTTTGTCGATAAATCGGCACTGCTGCCCGCCATGTTGATGACTTCGTTTTTCTTTCCCGCATAAATTTCTGTTCCTCGAACCTGTGGCATGCGCATCAAATCGGCACGTTGTTGTTCAATAATTTCGACAGGCGTTAACTCGGTTACTCTCGTCGTGTCTTGTGCAAATACTATCGGACTCACAAACATTGGTAAGCCAATTGCTAGTATATATTTCTTTTTCATAGTTATTGTTATTTCAGAGCGCAAAGGAAATACACAATGCGGCACCAGTCAATACCATAAAAAAGGTATTTAGAATTGGTCTAAATTAAAATGACAGCAAATTACCGATTGGTTTGAATAACTCTAATACTATTCAAGTTGATGTATGTATTCAAGATAAATCCAGAATTATACTGAAACACATTTTTTCCATCAATCTGTCTTCCGAATTGTAGGACTTGATTGAGGTAGCCAGCTTCTATGCGAAAGGCGTCATTCAAACGATAGCCAAGAAGCAAACCGAATCGATTTTGGTCGAAAACATTGGCGTTAACATTTTGGCCAAAGCCTATAAAGAGTTCGTTGTACACCGCCATGTAAGGCGTTTTATTGACAATTGTTGTGCCTTTCAATGGCAACTGTACGCGCAGCATATAACGCAAGCGGTTCATGAACAAAAATTCATCCTCGTTGATTCCCGTGATATGGTCATATTTGCCGACAAAGCGCTGCTCCAACATAAATCGGTGTTGCAATTCAACGCGACCTTCTTTTTGCTGTAATTGCACCATTTGAAACGACCGATGTTCTGTAAAATTTTTGCCAAAGACATTGATGGTATGCTCGCCATAAGCAAAGGTCTCTACCCATGCATAACCAATCCGAAATTGAACACGTTCATTGATGTTGTAGTTGATGCCTGTGCGCAAAAGACTCTGTTGCCATTGGTCACCAAAATCCACTCTGCGCCATTGGTACTCGCCATGAATGCCAAATTTATTAGGCAATTTGACTATAAGAAAAGCATTGTACCAAGCAATATTATCTTTTGTGGAAATCCTGTTGTTTTGAGCCCATACACCTGTCCAAAATGAACAAACAACAAAAATATAACCGACTATTTTACAAACCTTTGCTTTATTTTTTCGCATTTCTTTAGCTTGTTTTTTCCGGGTGCAAAAGAAGTGAAAATACATGAATAAAGATTAATGTTTTACACTAATTTACATTAAACATTTTTATGTATTAATTAAGATTTTTTTGATTGGACGCAAACGTGCCACTAAAACTTAAAATTCAAACCTGACATATCGTTATGAAATTGGAATAAAAGAGATTTCTCCGCGTTTCTCGCGTCGAAATGACAGCACAGTGGGGATACTATCGTCGCGCGAAGCGCGACGAGTCAACCACTTCTAGTCTGTCATTTCGACGAACTTGTTCGGATACCTCCGAAGGAAGCACGTGAGTAAATCTCTGAAATTCAATTCTTTATTGATGCTTTGATGTAGTATACAAATTTATAGTGGTATGATTGCGACGAGTCATTAAGATTTTTTTGAATCATTCGAGAATTACCTCTTAGGGATTATATTTATGAACATGTATTGTTTATCAAACCGACTTTTTCCTATATTTGTGCCTATTAAAAAAAGCAGTTAATTCAGCCTAAAACCATAGGAAATTATGGAAAACAATAGAGATCGCAAGAATGATGAAGTTTACTCAAAAGCTATTAGGGCTGGTAAGCGAACCTATTTTTTTGATATCAAATCTACCAAAGGAAACGACCTATATATCACCATAACTGAAAGTAAAAGACGATTAGAAGAAGGAGCAGGCTACGAAAAACATAAAATTTTCTTGTATAAAGAAGATTTTGAGAAGTTCAAAGACGGTCTGATGGATGTTCTGGAAAGAATTGAAGAAATCAACTCTGGTGATTATACACCTCCAAGCGAAGATGACTTTGATTTTGACGATTTATAGACCACGTATTCAATATTATTATTCACAACAATTCGATTAAGTAAACACTTAACATGGCGAAAATCATTGCAATAGCAAATCAAAAAGGGGGTGTAGGAAAAACTACCACGGCGGTCAATCTGTCGGGTTGTATGGGGGTATTGGAGTACAAAACCTTGTTGGTGGATGCCGATCCGCAAGCCAATGCCACGTCGGGTGTAGGACTAACGCCGAAAGGAATTAAAAGCATTTATGATTGTTTGGTAAACGACGTACCTGCGCGCGACATCATTGTGCCAACTGAAAATCCAAACTTGGATATTTTGCCTGCACACATTGATTTAGTCGGTGCCGAATTGGAATTGATCAACTTGCCAGAACGTGAGTTTTTGTTGAAAAAGGCACTTGAACCACTGCGTAGTGAATACGACTTTATCATCATCGACTGTTCGCCATCGCTAGGCTTGATTACTGTGAATGCGCTATCGGCAGCCGATTCTGTTATGATTCCCGTACAGTGTGAATTTTACGCATTAGAAGGATTGGGCAAACTGCTCAACACCATCAAAATTGTGCAAACCCGCTTAAATCCTGATTTGGAAATCGAAGGCATAGTACTTACAATGTACGATACCCGTTTGCGCTTGTCGAACCAAGTGGTTGACGAAGTAAAAACACACTTCCAAGATTTGGTGTTTGACACAATAATTCACCGCAACACCAAACTAGGAGAGGCGCCAAGTTTTGGTGAAACCATCATCATGCATGACGCGTCGAGCAAAGGTTCGGTGAATTATCTTAATTTTGCCCGCGAAATTTTGCAACGCAACAACAAAACAGCATTAAGTAACTCTATAGAATCGTAATTTAAGGTGGGAAAAGTAAAGAAACCAGCATTGGGACAGGGATTGAAGGCGCTATTGGAAAACGCTGCAACTGACATTACCTCTAAAGAAAACGCACACGCCGTTTTGGGCAGCATCGCTATGGTGAAAATCAGCTCAATTCAAGCGAATCCCTTTAATCCGCGCACCAACTTCGAAGCAGAAGCTTTGGAAGAATTGGCAGCGTCTATAAAAGAACACGGAATCATTCAGCCCCTCACGGTGCGCAAAATGGGCGTAGATAGTTTCCAGCTGATTTCTGGAGAACGTCGATTCCGCGCTTCGCAAATCGCAGGTTTGGAAGAAGTGCCGGTGTATATCCGTTTGGCAAACGACCAAGCGATGTTGGAAATGGCCTTGGTGGAAAACATCCAACGCGAAGATTTAAACGCCATTGAGGTAGCATTATCATACGACCGTTTGATTCAAGAATGCAATTTGACACAAGAAGAACTCTCTCAAAAGCTTTCGAAAAGCCGTTCTTCAATCACGAATTTCTTGCGTTTGTTGAAACTGCCTGCAACCATTCAATCAGGCATCCGAGATGGATTGATTTCAATGGGTCATGCCCGCGCTTTGGTTTCTGCTGGCGACGAAGCCCGTCAATTGGCTTTGTACAACGCCACTGTTGAAGAACAATGGTCGGTGCGTCAATTGGAGCGCATCATCAAAGATCAAGTGGAAGTGGGAGCAAGCAAAACACCAGCAGTCAAGTCGGATCCAGCACCAATATCAATCGACCAAGACCAATTTCGTTATGTTTTAGCAGAAAAAATATCAGCGAAGATCGACATCAAAAAGGCGTCCAATGGAAGCGGTAAATTGGTGATTAACTTCAGCTCTGACAATGACTTAAACCGCATTTTTGAATTGCTCAACCATTGATTCGATTTGTAAATATCGTCTTTTTGCTCAGCGCAATTTTCTTTTTGAATTTCTCGGCATGGGCTCAAGAAGACCTTGAATTGCCTGTGGATGAGGCAAACGACAGCATCGTCAAAGAAAAACATCCCTCGAAAAAAGCGATGCTCTACTCTGCCCTGCTTCCCGGGGCTGGACAGGTTTACAACCACATGCATTTACCAAAATCATCGCGCAGAAAATGGAATGTGTATTGGAAAGTTCCGCTGATATATGGCGCTTTGGGTGGCTCTTTGTATATGCTTGGTAGACAGCAACGTTTGGTTTTCGATTTGCGAAATGAATACAGACATCGAGAAGCAGGCAATGCAGCAATCAACTTTTTAAATTTAGACAATCAATCCATCATTTTATTGCACAACCAGACCCAAACCACCCGGGATTTATTCATTCTTTCGTCGGTTTTGGTTTACGTAATCAATATTCTAGACGCTAGCGTTGAAGCGCATTTTATCAATTTCGATGTCAGCGACGACCTGAGTATGCACATCTACCCAACTGCGACGCCAAATTTTCAACTGGGATTCGGTATGTCATTAAGATTTAAAAAATGAAGATAGCACTAATAGGATATGGCAAAATGGGCAAAATCATTGAGAAGCTTGCCCTCGAACGCGGACACGACATTGTTTTTCGCGGCACATCATCAGATCAATCTTGGAAACAAGCCAACGAAAAGCCCGATTGGGACGTGGCCATAGAATTCACAAATCCAGAATCGGTGATTGACAATTTAGAACATCTTATTCGTCTAGGTGTACCAACTATTTGTGGTTCAACGGGATGGAATGATGAAACGGCGCGAATTCACCAATTGGTAGAGCAACACAACAGTGCCCTCATCAGCGCTTCCAATTTTAGTGTTGGTGTGAATTTATTCTTTGCAATAAACCGCTATGTGGCGCGTTTGATGAACCAACATCCAGATTACAAAGTGAGCATTCAAGAAATTCACCATACCGAAAAAAAAGACGCACCGAGTGGCACAGCAATTACCACAGCCGAAAACATCATTCCCTTCATAGACCAGTTGGATGCTTGGGAATTAGGTGAAACAGCCAGTGCACCAAACAAACTACCCATTGAAGCCTTGCGTTTGCCCAATGTTCCCGGCACACACACCGTAGATTATCGCTCTGTTGTGGACACCATTAGCATTGCACACGAAGCCAACAACCGTGCAGGTTTTGCCATTGGCGCATTGATATCTGCTGAATTTATTATCGGAAAAAAAGGTACTTTTACCATCCAAGACGTACTCAATATTCAACTTGATTAAACACGAAACATGAACGCGATTTATTTCTATTTGTTCTTCATCTTAATTCACCCAATCATTTCACAATGGTGGAAAGTTTTTGCCAAAGCAGAGCGCAAATCATGGGAAGCCTTTGTGCCACTCTACAACTATTGTGTGGCTTCAAAAATTGGCGGTCAACCCATGTGGTATGGTGTGCTGATGCTTTTTCCAGGTGTGCATGTTGTGATGTATTTTGTGTTCAACGTGGCCCTACAACGTCGCTTTGGCTACTATGGATTGAAAGAAACAGCGCTCGCCATATTTTTGCCTTGGTTGCAATACGCCAAAATCGCCTCAGACGACAGCATCACCGTGCTTGAGCCAATGGATTGGAATAACGAAAAACAGGCGCAAGCTCGAGCAGCAGGCGACCACCTTGCCCTATTCTTAAGTTTACCCATTTTTGGTCATGTTTTGGCTTTGGTGGTGGGCTCAATATTTAAGCCAGCCAAAGGGAAATCGCCTATTAAAGACTGGGGCGAAACAATATTATTTGCCTTGATAGCAGCCTCTATCATCAGAACTTACGTTTTCGAACCTTTCAAAATACCTACGGGTTCGATGGAAAAAACATTGCTCATCGGCGATTTTCTTTTTGTGAACAAATTGGCTTATGGCCCAAAAGTGCCCAATACACCACTTTCTTTTCCGCTATTCCACAACAATATTCCATTCATAGACATTCCTTCATACAGCACCTTAGAAAAAGTGTCATACTACCGCTTACCAGGTTGGACCAACGTGAATCGTTATGATGTGGTGGTTTTCAATTACCCAAGTGGCGACACAGCTGTTTATGATCCGCGCATGCCGATGGGCTTGATGGGTCACGATTACCACGGCATTGTGTTGAATGAAGCCAGACGCTTATTTTTTCTGTCTAAAAACGTGAAAGAAAATGAGTACTTGGAAGATTATTTCAAGCGCGACTACAACAAAGCCCTTGGTGCACAATTCGATAAGAAAACCATCGATAGTCTTTCCCAAATAGAGGGACTTACAGTAGATGCTGTCTTTGCCTTATTCGAAAAATCCTTTTATTCAGAATTTTTAGACAATTTGGAATACTGGAAGAATCAGGCGCGCCATGAAATTGCCGTAAACAAACGAACATATTCTGCTGGTGAAGGCATGTTTATCGACCATAAAGGCGTCATCCCACGACCTGTCGACAAACGTGAAAACTACATCAAACGTTGTGTGGGTATTCCTGGTGACACCCTTGAAATCATTGATGCACAATTGTATGTAAATGGCAAAAAAGCGCCCATCTTTGCAGGACAAAACCTCGGCTATGTTGTTGATGGCTTTCCTAGAATTTCGGCAGAACAAATGGAAGAGCGTTTCGGATTGGTCATTGGCAATGATTATGGCATTAATGGTTTGGGACAATTCATCTTTTTTATCACAAAATCTGAGAAAGAACTGTTGAAAAAAACATATCCCGAGGCTTCATTCAAATTGATGGGCATTGGCGAAATGAAAACACCTTTATCAGAGTACGAGCAAAAAATGTCCAATTTGAATTATTATCCAAAGTCTGCTCTGGTGCAAAATTCCACAGAAAACTTCCAGAAATTTTGGATTCCGAAAAAAGGCGCAACAATTCCACTCACCAAAGAAAATATCATTTGGTACGGTCGTGTGATTACAGCCTATGAGCGCCACACTTTGGAGGAGAAAAACGGCAAAGTGTACATTGATGGTCAAGAAGCAAGCAGCTATACTTTTGAGCTGAACTACTATTGGATGATGGGAGACAACCGTTACAACAGTGCCGATTCGCGTGTTTGGGGCTTTGTACCTGAAGATCACATTGTAGGACGTGCGGCAATTGTTTGGCTTTCTACCGATCAACGTGGCTCTTTCCCCATGAATATCCGTTGGAAGCGCGTGTTTACCAAAATAAAATAATCATTGGAACAGTTTTTCCCACTGCTCTATTTTGGCCCGACGGAGTATTACCGCAGGGTCGCTCAAAGCGAAAATTCACTTTGGGTAGTCCAAGAACGCTACTCCAAACAAACGCTGCGCAACCGCTGTAGCATTTACGGTGCCAATGGAAAAATTCAATTGTCAATTCCTGTTGAGCGCACCAAAGGAAAAGAAATACTGCTTTGTGATGCCGTAATTTCATATGTTGAACCATGGCAACAAATCCATTGGAGGAGCATCAAAAGTGCTTATGGCAGAACGCCCTATTTTGAATATTTTGAACACAAATTCGAAGCGCTGTATTCGGAAGAAATACAACTTTTGGTCGATTTTCTTCAAAAGGCCAACCAAATTGTTCTAGATATTTTAAAAGTCAAAGCACCAGATATTTACGAAGGCCCCATTGAAGTAGGAATTCAAAAAGAGCTCGATGCACAAAGTGAAATCGGATTTTACGACTCTGGCAAACCTTATTATCAAATCTTTGAAGACCGACATGGCTATATTCCCAATTTATCTATCTTAGACTGGATTTTTCAATGCGGACCTAAAATCGTTTAAAAATGGAATGGAAAATTAAATACACCGGCAAATTTCTTTTCTTACTATTTTTCACCTTGTTCTGTGCAGGCATCGTTTTGCTCTATGCCATTCAAATGTCGTTTAGTAACGGCACAAGTGTTATTGGAAATTTGATAGGCATGTCCTTTATTGGCTTCTTGTTTATCTTTGCTTGGTTGTTCACTTTTCCAGCGCTCATCCTACGAAAGAAAATACCCAAGAAAATCACTTTGGATAAAGACAACAAAACATTGACGATACATTTTAAGAAGAAGCCTTCTGTAATTCCATTCGAAAATTTGGAATTCAACGCCCATCACCACAAGTACTATTCAACCATGAATTTGTACTATGTTTATCAGAGTAAACGCGGCCACATCATAAAAAAACGCATTCTTTCACTTATTGGATTAGGGAAGCAAGTGGGCTGGCACAAAGAATTGATTAACAGTATGATTCAAAGCTTTGACGAATCCAAAATCGAGGTGTATTCAGAGCATGACAGATCAATCTTTGCTCACATTTTAGGAAATTGATTCAAGCAAAAATCCACGATATCATGAAGCAAATATGCTTTTCACCAATTATTATTTCAATGCTTTTAGCGCTATTCAGTTGCTCACAAGTACCTGAGAAAAACAGCATAGAGGAAGAAATTAGTGCTGAGACCACAGATGATATAGACAACTCCGATTCAACAGCTTCACCCTCAGACACAATAATAAATGCGAATAAACAAGATAAGCGCAATAATGCTTTACTTGACCAGCCTCAAAACACCCCTAAACCAACACCTAATGCTTCAAGCAGTAGCACTTCAAATTCAGCAAATCTTGATTTTTCTGAATTGCGTGGCTCTGGTTCTGGACGCTTTGATGCATCACACCCAGATTGGGACACAGGAACAGGAAGTGGTACACCGAATAATAGTCGAACGAGATTGAATAACGTAAACTTAGACCACATAAGCACTGAAGATTGGGGAAAAATAGTGCTGAGACTAGAAGTTGACGCTACTGGGAAAGTACTTAGTGGCACACACGTCATCAACAAAACGCAAATTGAAGACCGCGAACTCATTCAAAAAGTCATAAATGCAGTTATTGAGCAGGTACGGTATGCCAAAACGACAAATGGTGAAACTACTTTTGAACTCTATACCATCTATTTGAGGTAAAAAAATTCGAGTAAAAAAGTAAAAATAAGAGAAAAAAACCACGCAGCTTTTTCTGAAGACCTCAGAAAACAAGTTTTGGTTATTAACCGTCCGTCTGTAATCCGCTGTTATGAAGCTATCTCAATCCGATAAATCGGAGTGCGGCCCGCCATAGGACAATTCAATAAGCCTTTTTAGTAAAAGTTGTTAAGCCACAAAAACCGCTGCGTGGTTGAGCAAATGTACTAAACACTTGTACTTTTTACAAATCAAGTTTTCAACAAGTACGCTATCTTTGTTGTTTCACTGTGAATAATTCAAGATGACAAAAGACACATTCCTCTTCCTTAAAGAACTGGCTCAGAACAACAACAAGGCCTGGTTCGACGAAAATCGTTCGCGCTATGAAAAGCTCAAAAAAGAACTTCGAAATTCTTTCGATCAGGTCTTCTCAAACCTCAAAGCCCACGATGATGTGGATCACATGCAAGTCTTTCGCATCAACCGCGACATCCGCTTTTCGGCAGACAAAACGCCATACAAAAACCACATGAGCGTTCATTTTCGTCGCAAAAAACCAGAATTACGTGGAGGCTATTATTTGCATATTGAACCCGGAAACAAATCGTTTATTGCAGGCGGATTTTGGGCGCCAAGCAAAGAGGACATGTTGCGCATTCGACAAGAATTTGAGATGGATGCCACACCCATGCGCAAAATTATGGCGCACTCAGAGTTTCAAAAAGTGTTTGGCACTGTGCAAGGCGATTCTTTGGCCACTGCCCCAAAAGGCTTCGATAAAACCCACCCAAACATCGATTTGATTCGCATGAAAAATTGGTATTTTGAAAGCTATTTCACCGATGAAGAAGTGCTACATGAGGATTTCGCTAAGCGTGTAGATGACACATTTAAGCTTTTCCGACCCTATTTCGATTACATGAGCGATGTGTTGACCACAGACTTGAATGGGGAAAGTGTTTTGTGATTTGCTGATTAAAAGAACTTTTAAAAATTCGAATGTAGTTTTTTTCAGGAGCCATATACCAACTAAAAATCAAGAATATTTCGACTAACTATGATTAAAATATCAGTCATTCTTTTATTGTGCATGTGGCTACTTTTGTCCTGTGAGGAAAGCAAAAATCCAATTTTGGATGATGAAGTAATCGTCGAAAACACCCAAATTGAACAAAAAAATGACAAAGTAATAGAATACCATTGCTGTTACGATTTTGAAAATATACAAATCAACGGCGTAGGCATTTTCGGTAACGATATCAACACTTTGATAAATACTTTTGAGAACATCGAATTTGAAAGCGTTTTTTTTGGTGGCTCTTGTGGAATCCGAGCATTTAACGATAATCAACCTGTAATAGTATCAGGATTTAGTTCGGATTTCTTATTAATCGGCTTAAAAGAAGAGATTGAAAAAGAGCTGTATTTTGTTTC
>DIUF01000025.1 GCA_002422285.1 Flavobacteriales bacterium UBA6165
CATTTCATTGCTCAACCACTGGCGAATGGGCAATCCGAATCCCCATTTGGGTCGATCGAAAATTTCTTTGGGCACATAATCATACAGCACTTCTTTGAGTAAATATTTCGCAGTGCCTTGATTCAGTTTTAAATTTTCATCGAGGTTGATGCTGAATTCGAGCAAGCGATAATCCAACAATGGACTGCGCGCTTCCAAAGAATGATGCATAGTGGCGCGATCTACTTTCACCAAAAGTTCGCCGTTTAAATAATGTTCAATGTCGAAAAAACTTTGTGTTTCCGCAGGTGTCAATTCGCGGGCAGTTTTATGTTCGGGAAAATTTAATTGTTCAACGCGATTCAGAATTTTCGGCAACTGATTTTCGGAAAACAAATGTTGCTCAATCGAAAAAATATGCGAAGGCAAATGCGTTTTGGCTTTGAATTGCAACATCGGCACAATTCTTCTCATACGTTGGTTGCCCAATTTTGACAAGATAAAAGCCAGCGGTTTGCGGAAGGTTTTCAGCAAGGGATTACTCAAGCGCTGCGCCCAAGTGTACATGCCATAACCCAAAAACTGTTCATCGCCGCCATCACCAGTGAGCACCATTGTTACATGCTCGCGTGCCAGTTTGGAAACGAGCATCATGTTGATTCCACTGGCATCGGCATAAGGTTCGTCGTAAGTAGCTACAAAATCCTGCAACAAATCGATGGCTTCTTGGTGCGAAACCGTAAAAGTATGGTGGTCGGTGCCCAAATGGTCAGCAACTGCCTGAGCGTATTGACTTTCGTTGAATTGTGCCTCTTTGAAGCTGATGGAAAATGTTTTGATGGGTTCAGCGCTGTGTTTTTGTGCCAAAGCTGCCACCAAAGAAGAGTCAATGCCTCCACTTAGAAAAACACCGCGAGGCACATCTGCAATGAGTCGATATTTTACACTCGAATTGAGCAATTCATCCAATTTCTGTTTGGCTTTCACCTCATCTTTCAGGGTGGATTTTTCTAATTTTTGGTAGAAATCCCAATACTTCTCGATGCTAATTTTGTGATTTTCGTAACGCATCAAAGAAGCCGCAGGAAGTTTTTTGATTTCTTGATAAATCGTGTGTGGCTCGTGGATATAACCCAAGCGCAAATATTGGTTGATGCCGTAAAAATCAATCTTCAATTTGCCAAACAACTTCGTCAGCGGAAGCAGCGCCTTCAATTCAGAAGCAAAGGCAAAACATTGGTCGTTGAGGAAATAATAAAGCGGTTTTTTGCCCAAGCGGTCTCTGCCAAAAAGCAGCGTTCCGTTGGTTTTATGCAACAACGCAAAAGCGAACATACCGTTGAAGCGATTCACCGCTGATTCGCCCCAATGAATGAGAGCTTCCATCACCACTTCCGTATCGCTATTCGTGCGGAAATCGATGCGTTTTTCTTGCAACAAATCCGCGCGAACCTCTTGGTAATTATAGACCTCACCATTAAAAACAATCACAAAATTTCCACAAGCCGAATGCATGGGTTGATTGGCTGTTTCGTTGAGGTCGATGATGCTCAAACGGCGATGACCCAAGGAAAAACGTCCGTCTTCAGATGAGAAAATACTTCCTGCATCCGGACCTCGATGGATCAGGGCGTCGTTCATTTCCTGAATGGGATTGGAGACGCTATTGGGGTGGAGTTGGATAAATCCTGTTATGCCGCACATGGGGAAAGTATTCTTTTTTTGGGGTTATAAGCACAAAAAGTGAGCGAAATTAGGGTGTTTTTGGGGTTATAGGCACAAAAACTTTTTTACCATTGTTTTTGCAACAACCACTCACTGATCTCAATGTATTGGATATTTGGATGAAAATTATTGATATTCTTTTGGTAATATATGATTTGTCCCTTGTTTGTTTTTAGATCGGTCATAGCCTCGAGCAATCCATTTTCTTCACGACTTTGATTCTCAATATTCAAATCATAAACGACTTGAATAACTCCCGTGGTTTCGAGATTTTTTCTCAAAACAAAATCACATTCGCCTTTATTGCTGTAGTAATAAACTTCGTGTTTTCGTCGCTTTAGTTCGATATACACCAAGTTTTCAATCAATCGGCCTGAATTCTCTGAAAATGCTGTGCCAAGCACATGATACAAGGCCAAATCTATAACATATACCTTTTTCGAATTGCGAACTTGAGCCGCCAGTGAATAATCGAATTTTGGCAAATAATCAAAGAGATAAGTTTGTTGTAAAAAGTCGAGATAATTTTTTACTGTACTTGTACTTTTCAAACCAGAAACATCTTGTAATCGCTTAAATGAAAACAATTTAGAAACATTGGTCGCCAAAAACTGAGCAATTATTCGCAACTCATTAACTTGCGTTAGGTTGTAGCGCGCGATGATGTCACGATACAAAATGTCTTTGAAATAATCCGATGCTATTTCAATGTTTTGCTCTTTAACGATTAAGGGAAATCCGCCTAGTTTTATATAGCGATCCAATTGATGTCGCGTTTCCATAAGCGCCTTCGTCGTGGCATTGGGAAAGGGAGTTTTCAGTTTGTGGAAAGACAAAAATTCTGCGAATGAAAACGGAAACAAATGAATCACACGATTTCTGCCAGTAAGCGCTGTTGCCATTTCACTGCTGAGTAAATTGGCATTTGAACCTGTGATGAATAATTTGTGTCCACGTTCATACATGCGATTCACGAATTTTTCCCAATTGGGTACTTGCTGGATTTCGTCGATGAAAAACACGGGCGCTTGATTGTATTGCTGCAAATGCCATTGATAGGCGTTTTCTAAAAAATTGGCATCTGGGATAATTCTATCATCGTCGCAGTTGATGTATAACCACTGCGAAGGAGCTAGGTTCATGTGCTCTTTAAGCAAATAGAGTAATGCTGATTTCCCACTTCTTCGCACTCCAGAAATAAGTACCACCAAACTCGTGGAGACAAATTCATCCAGGGCTATGCCTCTCGATATGATGTCTTTTTTGAGGACAAAGGTTTCTTTTTGGTCAAGCAGCGCGAGCATTTGAAGTTTTTATTCGTTTACAGAGAACAAATATACGTCATTTTATTCTTTGATAACAAACAAATAGTATTATTTTTATTCTTTCTAAACGAACACAACGAATTGTTTTTATTCTTTACTAGCGAACACATTCTGCCTATTCTCCAATAAGTTTTTCGTAAACACCGGCATATCGCTGAACACCTGTGGCCAAATCAAAATAATCTAAAGCGCCAGATCGCAGTGATTCGGCATCAAAATTCAACTTTTCAATTTCTTCAATGGCTTGGTTGTAGGCTAAGTCGTTGAATTGATTTACTACTACACCTGAGTTGTATTTCTCAACGATTTCTGAGGTGTCGCCCACGCCTGAGTTGCATACAATTGGAATACCGAGTCCCATCAATTCACCTTGTTTGGTTGGACTGCTGGCTTTTTTGCTGTAGGCTGGTTTGATAAAGAAAAGCGAAAAATTGGAAATGGAAGCCAAAGCAGGGACTTCATTTCTTTGGGCACGTTTCACGAAAACGTCTTGAATATCAATATTTTTGGCGCTACAAATTTGGTGGATGTATTCTTTGGAATCGGGTGTAATAAATAGAAATACGGTGTTTGAATGGCGTTTTTTATACGCAATGAAGAAATCCAACATTTCATCTGCCATATACCAAGTACCAACGGAGCCCAAATAGCTAACCACTTTGGCGTTTTCGGGAATGCCCAGTTCCTTTTTTTGCGCTTCAATTTCCTGTTGTTGAACAGCTTTAAAATTGAACAATTCCATATCTGCACAGCAGGGAATGACTTCAATGGGTACAGGATTATTCTTCACACGCTTCCAGGAATGAATTTCATTTTTTCCATTGTGGGTCAAGGAAATGATGTGGTCGGCATCTTGCATGAATTGGGTTTCTTTCTTTTTGAAAAAGCCGTAGATTATCTTGAAAATTGGATTTTTGAGATTCCAGATTTTGCCATCCACGCGTTCATCAGCCCAAAATCCGCGCATGTCGAAGAGGAATTTAGTGCCGTGTTTCAATTTCATAGCCCTGCCCACAAGCGCTGGTACATAACTGCGACAGTGGATGATGGCAAAATTCTTTTCACGATGCAAGCGTTCAGCTGTTTGGCGAATATTGCGCACGTCTTTGATGGTTGAAAGTACGGGCGGTTTTTTGGTGTATGGCAAGGGATGCCAATCGATATTGTATTGTTTACAAATTTCTTCGATTCGGGCTTTGCCTTCTTCGAAACGATGGGCTTTTTCGGCGCTAATCAAAGAAAAGCGATAACCCAATTCAGAAAGCCCGCAAATGTAGGGCAGCACTTGACTTTGCCCCAAGGGGTCTGTCATGCCATCGTAGGAGATGTAGAGGATGTTTTTCATTTTATTTGGTTGGGTTTTCCAGTTCCGTTTCCGCGTCCCTCGATACAATTCCGACTCCCGCTACCTCGGTACATTCTCCGCGATGCTCCGAACACTCGGTTAGCGATTCGTCGGAATCACTCCTGCCTAATCGGCAGACAGGCGGTCCGCTGGGTTCGTACTTGTATTTTTGTCTCGTCGCCCTCGGTTCCGTTTCCGCGTCCCTCGATACCCTTCGGTTAGCTCAGGACAACGCAATTTTTGTTTCGTACCTCACAAAAATCACTCGGTGCGCTGGGTTCCCCGAGATGTTAGCCGACCGAGTGCGCGAGGTACGAGCGTGTACCGAGGGCGGCGGCTCGGGTCATCTATTAAACTTTTTCTTAGACAATGCCTTCAAGTCATCAAGTCGACCTTCTATCAGTGCTTTTTTCTTGTCATGACTCCAATTCTGGATTTGTTTTTCTCTATAGAATGCATGATCAATTCTAGTGAAAGCTTCATAATAAACCAATTTGACGGGTTGATGCATTTGCGTATGAATTGCTCCCTTTCCAGATTGATGTTGTAATAATCTACGTTGGAGAAACCTTGTGCTACCAGTATAATAACTGCCATCCCCACATTCTAATATGTACATATAGCCTTTAAACATATAGCCTAATCCGTTTCCACGTCCCTCGATACAATTCCGACTCCCGCTACCTCGGTACATTCTCCGCGATGCTCCGAACACTCGGTTAGCGATTCGTCGGAATCACTCCTGCCTAATCGGCAGACAGGCGGTCCGCTGGGTTCGTACTTGTATTTTTGTCTCGTCGCCCTCGGTTCCGTTTCCGCGTCCCTCGATACAATTTTTGTTTCGTACCTCACAAAAATCACTCGGTGCGCTGGGTTCCCCGAGATGTTAGCCGACCGAGTGCGCGAGGTACGAGCGTGTACCGAGGGCGGCGGCTCGGGTCATCATTTTCTCCCCACAAAAGAACGGGCAATATCCATGAAATATCCCAAAACTTGAGGGCGGAAAGTTTTCATGAGTATAAAATAAATGACTAAACCAAGTGCAAAACCAATGCCTTTGGCGATATAAGTGTGCAAGGGAATCCACTGATCGGCAGCCCAAATGATGGCGCCGAGTAAAAGCGAGAACAACAATGCCGAGAAGAAATCAAACGTGTAGTCTGAAATTCGGGTACCGATTTTCTTCGATGTGTAAATTACGTCAATGACTAATCCAACGAAAGTTAGGATTACGATGGAATACAAATAGGGAATCAAGCCCCAATAAATCGCTACAGGTATATTGATGATTCCCAAAACTCTGCGCATCATATTGAGCTTCATGAAAAGTCTGGAATCACCATGAGCGAGCAAGGTTTGGTTGAATAAAATCCCCAGAAAATAAGGCACAATCATAAAGGCCAAAATTTCCAGATAGGGAACAGAGCCATGCCATTTGGCGCCGTAAAGGATGTCAACAATTTCAAAGCTGGCAAAATACAGGAGTATCACCAAGGGAAAAACGAAGTAAGCGCCAATTTTGAAAAAAGAGAGGTGTTTTTTGACAAACTCTTCTTTGTTGTCGTTTAATTTTGTGAGTATAGGAAAAATAGATGCTTGAAAGGCCTGGGTGAAAATGCCTTCAGGAATATGCTTGGTGTTTTTGGCGCGAATAAACAAACCCAATGTGTGTGGCTTGAATACTTTCCCGACCAATAAATTATCGATGTTGTTGATGATTTGCGAGAAAAGATTCGAAAACAAGATGTTGGAACCGTATTTCCAAAGTCTTTTGAATGACTCCATCGAAAAACCTGTTTTCGGACGCCAATTCGATAGACTCCAATACAAAATCACATTGGTCAATGCTTGCACCAAAACTTGTCCGACTATACTGTACACCCCAAAGCCTTGAAAAGCCATAATGATTGCCGCGCCAACAGAAACAATAAGCGAGGCCAAGCGAATGAGACTTTGCTTTTTGAAATTGAGCGCAATTATCAATTTGGTGTCTTGAATCAAACCAAAGGAATTGATGACAAAAACCAAACAAATCCAGCGCGTCAGATTGATTAATTCGGGCTGTTCGTAGAAGGCGGCAATAAGCGGTGCAGCGAAAAACAACACCAAGTAAAGTGCACTACTTACAAAAATATTGAAGTAAAAAACCGTTGAAAAATCGTGCTCATTGTCCGTTTTATTGAACACCAAAGCTTGACCCAATCCGGCGCTTGTTAAACTCGTTGCCATCGCAATGAAAACAGAAAGCATCCCGGTTAAACCAAATTCGGAAGGTTCTAAAAGTCTGGATAGGACAATAGAAAGCGCAAAAGTGATCAAATACTGACCCATGTGCAGAATCAAACTCCACTTGGCAGAAGAAACAGATTTGGATTTGATGTTGCTCAAAACGCTGATTTACTTTTTGATAAAGTATCCTTTCAAACTTCCACCAACGCCAAGTAAGGTAAGTGATTTGTTTACAGTTGATTTCGCGAATTGAAGCAGTTTGTTTCCTTCAATTTTATTGCGCAACTTTTCGTCGTCAGATGTTTCGGAAATATAGGCTTGGTCACTGCTGCCTTTACTGGTTTTGAGTCGCGTAATACTAATTCCCGTGGTCATTACTTTCAAAGACTTAAAACCCTTCGATTTAAACAGCTTCTTGATGGTTCGAGGCGTATAATAACTCAAATGTTCGGGATACACAATCACATTGTAGGCAGCTTTCAATCGGTAGCGCAACAAGGCATTCCAGTTGGGCGTTGTGATGTAAACCAAGCCACCTTTTCTTAAAATTTGGTTGAAGTTTTGGATTTCTTCCTGCGGATTATTGATGTGTTCAATCACCTCAAAATTGGTGATTACATCGAAAGATTCCGGTTCAAAATCTGCGGGATTCAATTTCCCTTTTTTCATAGTAATACCTTTGCCTTCGCAGATTTGAATGGCTTCGTCGGTATATTCGGTGCCGTACACTTCCCAGCCGCGTTTTTTTGCTTCTTCCAGAAAATAACCAATGCCACAACCCACATCAATCAATTTTCCGGTCTTTCTGAATTGCTCAAAGTAATCTAGCAATTCATTGTATCGCTTGATGGTTACGGGCGATAAATAATCGTTGCGCGAATAACCTTCATAGTGCTTTTCGAGTTCTTCCATCGTTGGTATGGCTTGGGCAAATACAAAGCCGCACGATTTGCACTTACACAAATGCG
>DIUF01000078.1 GCA_002422285.1 Flavobacteriales bacterium UBA6165
CGCCACGGAATGCGAAAATCCATCACTTCATACGGTCGAAGCATGTAATAATTGTAATCCTGATTCCAATTTTCCTTCAGCATTTGATCGGTTTCGGAAATGATTTTCTGTCCTTCTTTACTCGAAAACGTAAAGGTTGAAGCCACGTTGAACGTTGTCCATCTGCCCAATTGTCGATTGCCATCCCTAGCAACAGCAAAACTATTGATTGACCGCTGCGTTGTGGTATCCCAGTCATACATGCTAAAATTACCACCTGCTACAATATTCCAAAACTCCAAGGGCTTAAATCGAATTTGAGTATTCAAATCAGAAAGCTTGAAGGAATCGCGCAACATATCATAAGAGCCATTTAGAGACAAACCCTCGATGACATTAAACTTCTTGAAACCAGTGCTATCCCTTTTGCTCGGCATTTTCATATCCGTAACATGTGTCAATCCGAAGTTGATTAAACTCTGGTTGTTTGTGGAAGCGCTGCGATATAAAGACCGATCGTGAGCCGTGTAACGCACAGGTTGCGCTGCATTCGTAAAAATGGAGTTCACCTGATTTAAAACGGGTATAAACGAATAACCCAAACTTGGTCGAGTTACGTTTCTAAAACGCACATTCTTCGCTCCAATCAGTTGAAACATACTATACACCGTTGTGGTGGCATTCAATCTAAAGCTCATGTTTTGCCCCATGAAAAACCCCGAAGTGGAATCTTGGAGAATACTTTGTGTGGCATTGTCCCAACTTGGTGTAACGGATTGAAAATTCATAAAAGTATTGTAACTCACATTGGGAACTACGTTTAGGTTTCCGCCAAGCAACTGCACATTCGAAGTGAGATTAAACTGGTGATTCATACCATTCAGAAAACGATCCGGGAGCAGATCTCTATACTCTCGCGTCAAAAGAGAATCTCCAAAAGTTGCAGTATTTCTAAACTCTCCAGAATAAGTTAAACCAATTTTTTCAAACCATTTTTCAGGACCGATAGCGTCTTTACTTCTCAAACCTTTAAAAGGTTGAATTCGGCTCATATTGAAATTCATGGTAGGCAAGTCAGCAGTCATATTTCGACTCACTGAGTTTTGATTAACCCCCATGCGCATACCCATTGTGTAAGGCTTCCCTGGAAAAGTTCTGTTTACGGTAATATTGGATTGAGTAGCCGTGTTAAACACACCTTGGCTCATTGGATTCAAAGTAGTCTGAGGGTTGTTGTCAGATTGAAAATTGATATTTCCCATAAAACGCCAATACGGATTCGCCTTAGGATCCTGATTATGGCTCCAATTGATGGCTATTTTTTGCTGACGTGTTGTATCTGGAAATCCGCGCGAAAAATTCATGTAATCCACTCGAATATTGCCATTGAATTTATAGCGCACATTATATTCAGATTGATTGGCAACACCAAATGAACCCCGCGAAAAAATAGTTGCAAAAAAAGTGGTGTTCAGCATAGCATTTACAGGGAAATAGTAACCCAAATTCTGCAAACCCAAACCATTCGGTGAAGCTGGAATAATCTCTGGAAACATCAAACCAGTTTTTGGCTGATTTTTAGTAGGAAAATAAGCAAAAGGAAGCACAAGTGGTGTGGGAACCCCGTTCAACCATAAATTCGCTGGTCCTGAAACAATGCGTTCATTGGGCACCAATACGGCCTCAGTCAAGTTAAAATGGAAATGCGGTTCGTCTAAATCACAGGTGCTGAACCGTCCATTTCGGAAATGAATTTCTTCATTGGCTTGACGCTTGGCAATCCCCATAAACAAAAAACTTTCATCTTGTTTGATTCGCGTTTCTTCAATGAGCGCCTTTTTCGTTTCAAAATTAAATCTCAATCCAGCAGCGCGAACCTCATCACCGCCATCTTGAAAAATTGGTTCACCTTGTCGATTTCCCAGAGAATCAGTGGTGAAAGTAGCATATACTTCTTTTTTTTCCATATCAACAACCATGTAATTGGCTGTTAATGTAGTAGTGCCGTACGAAATTTTGGCTTCGTTATACAAGTACAATTTTTTGCCTTTAATATCGGCCATGATACTATCTTTTGCTGAATAGAACATAGTCTCACCCAGCATATCTTTGGCATATACCACACGCGGTTTTGAGGGATTTGTTGTGTCACCAAGAGCAGAACTTACATTCAAGCTATCTGCCTGAGCATACACTTGGATTTTGGATGCGCAGAACAATGTAATTATCAACAGGATAACATGGATAAAACTTGGTATGGAACGGTTCTTGCAAGGCACGCAATCAACTAACTTTGTAACTTTAGGGTATTAAAAACGCTTACAAAGCTATAAAATTACATCACGTGATGAAGAAAATATTGGTTTTCGGTTTGTTATTGATTTCTGGCGTGGTTCTTACTTCGTCTGGCAAACTGCATCAAAGCCATGCTAAACAGCCGACAGGACACACATTAAAAACTGTAGTTATTGATGCTGGACACGGAGGAAAAGACCCTGGCGCTATCGGAAAAGTGCTCGGAGTAAAAGAAAAAGACTTGGTTCTAGACGTAAGTTTGAGACTAGGCAAGCTCATCAAAGCGCAATTTCCAGATGTGAAAGTTTTGTACACCCGCGACAAAGATGTTTTTATCAATCTTTACGACCGTGCTAAATTGGCCAATTCCAACAATGCTGATTTATTTATATCTATTCATGCCAATGCCACGGACGGCACTGCTGCTTTTGGCACAGAAACGTGGGTTTTGGGTCTTACAAAAACAGAAGCGCAAAAAGCCGTTGCGGATAAAGAAAATGCAACAATTTATTTGGAAGACGATGGAGGTAGCCAATACAAAGATTTTGATCTGTCGCCAGATGCCATAATCGCCCGCTCCTTGATGCTTGGTGTTTATCTCCAACACAGCATTAATCTTGCGGGGATGATTCAAAAATCATTCAAAAGTAAAGGACGAAATGATCGCGGTGTAAAACAAGGACCATTCATTGTTTTGTTTACATCTACTGTACCAGCTGTCTTAGTAGAATTGGGGTTCTTATCAAATCCAGCTGAAGAAAAATTCATGGCCTCAGAAGATGGCAAAAAAGAACTTTCCCAGAGTTTATTTGAAGCCTTTGTGGAATACAAAAGTCAAATTGATGGAGTTGCATACCAAATCACCAAAGAAAAGCCAACGCCTTCTGCTCAAACTTCTCCATCAAACACCTCACCAACAAACACAAGTCCAACGAATACCCCGACAAACACTTCGAACGAAACGGCAAATAACACACCTGTAGCTGAGGGCGATGTTATATTTCGTGTTCAAATCTTAACCAACCCAAACAAATTGCCAGCAAACAGTCCACGATTCAAAGGACAAAAAAATGTATTTGAATACTTTCAAGACAACTTATATAAATATGCCGTTGGATACTTTGTAAACGACTACAAATCAGCCAATGAATTCAAAAATCAATTGCGCCAAGAAGGATTTGAATCTGCATTTGTTATAGCTTTTATAAACAACGAGCGCGTGGATTTACAAAAAGCTATTAACTTAGCATCAAAAAAATAAACTACCTTGAAAGTTTCTAAAGAATTTAAAACAGGATTGCTTGTAATCCTGTCGCTTGTAGTCCTATTTATGGGTGTAAATTTTCTTAAAGGAGATCACGCCTTTGGTCGAACGCCAACCTATTATGCAGTTTTTGAATCATCAGCATTCTTAGAGCCTTCGAGTGCTGTTTATCTGAATGGCGTAGCCGTTGGATTGGTTAAAAGTATTGATAATCACCCGACCGATTTAACCAAAGTCATTGTGCGATTCACGATTACAAAAAATGGTCTGAAAATCCCACATGGATCTATTGCAGAAATCGCATCCCCCAGTTTATTAAGTAAGGGGCTCATTTTGCATTTCGATTACTACGCCACTTCATTCCACAATGAACGTGATACGCTTCCTGGACAAGTTGCGTTGGATCTTTCAGATGCGGTGACCCAGCAATTGCTTCCTGTAAAAGAAAAATTAGAACGATTAATGTCGTCTGTTGAGCACATGGTGGTTTCGATTAATTCCTTTTGGGATACCACCGCAGCACAATCCTTAGACGGTAGTTTACTTGAGGTAAAAGTAGCAATATCCCGATTTGGAAACTTGGCCAAAAATCTCGATGACATGGTTTATTCCGAAAAAATTCGGCTTTCACAAATCATGACGAATGTAGAGCAAATCACAGCGAATCTGAATGCATCAAACCAAAAAATCACAAAAATAATCGGCAACGTTGAAGCGCTTACAGATTCCCTTTTAACTTCAGATTTCAAAAATGCTATTGCTTCTGCCACTGCAACACTGAACAAGATTAACGCAGCGCTTGAAGGAGCAGCTAATGGTGAAGGAACTTTAGGCAAGCTCCTCCATGACAACGCTCTCTATGAAGAACTAATTGCTACGAACAAAGCACTGCAGAGTCTTGTTAATGATATCGAAAGAAATCCAGAACGCTATATTCATTTCTCTGTCTTAGGCAGAAAAGAAAAAGCGGTAAAACTGAGTCCTGAAGAAGAGAAACGTTTACGCGAAATACTCAAATAGTTAAACAATGGATTGGCTACAAATTGTAATTTTTGGAGTCCTATTAGCTGTAGGATTCGGGTTCTTCACTACTAGAATCCTTCAAATTAGAAAAAATATTCTTCTTGGGCGCGACCTTGACCGCACCGACAATAAAGGAGAAAGATGGAGAACAATGCTCTTAGTGGCTTTTGGGCAAAAGAAAATGTTTTCAAACCCCATTCCAGCATTTTTGCACTTGGCAATTTATGCTGCATTTGTTGTTACACAAATTGAACTTATCGAAATTTTCGTGGACGGCTTGACAGGTCATCACAGGATTTTTATGCCGTATTTAGGAGGGTTTTATACCTTCATTATTTCATTTATTGAAGTTTTATCTGTCTTGGCGTTTATTGCAACTGTTGCCTTTTTATGGAGAAGAAACATGTTGAAAGTGCCGCGCTTGGTGAAAAGCGAATTGAACGGCTGGCCCAAACTGGACGCCAATTTGATTTTGATTTTTGAAATCGTGTTGATTACATTTATCATGATGATGAATGGCGGTGATGAAGTTTTGTTCAACAGAGGATTAACGCACGCACCTGGCTTCGAAGGACAAGAAGGCAGCTTTGGTTTTGCCATTAGTCAGCATTTAGGACCTTTACTATTTGGTGGTATGTCTGACGGCGCATTAATGGCTGTTGAACGCATCGGTTGGTGGGGACATATCTTGATGGTCTTTCTATTCTTGAACTACCTCCCCTATTCTAAGCATTTCCATGTGGTTTTGGCTTTCCCGAACGTGTATTATTCCAATTTGGAACAAAAAGGGAGATTTACAAACATGGAGTCGGTTACCAACGAGGTGAAATTGATGCTCGACACTAGCGCAGACCCGTATGCTGCACCAGCCGACCCAAATGCTACTCCTCAAAGATTCGGTGCGAAAGATGTTCAAGATTTAACTTGGAAAAATTTATTGGACGCCTATTCGTGTACCGAGTGTGGACGATGCACTGCAGCTTGTCCGGCCAATCAAACGGGTAAATTGTTGTCGCCACGAAAAATCATGATGGACACCCGCGACCGCATTGAAGAAGTGGGCAACAACATCAAAAAACACGGCGCTGATTACGACGATGGAAAATCACTTTTTGGATCTTACATTACAGATGAAGAAATTTGGGCATGCACATCCTGCAACGCATGCGTACAAGAATGTCCAGTAAACATCGACCCGCTCAACATCATTATGGAATTGCGCCGCTACAGCGTGATGGAAGAATCGAAAATGCCAACAGAATTGACAGGAATGCTAACGAACATTGAAAACAATGGCGCTCCTTGGCAGTTTAGTCAGGCAGATAGATTGAAGTGGAAAGATGAAGCATAACAATATTTGAAAATTATGAGCAACGCATTACGAGTACCAACGATGGCCGAAATGATGGCCGCAGGAGAAAGTCCTGAGATATTGTTTTGGGTAGGTTGCGCTGGAAGTTTCGACGACCGCGCCAAGAAAATCACGAAGGCGGTGGTAAAAATATTGAACGCCTGCGATGTAAAGTTTGCCGTTTTGGGCGCAGAAGAAAGTTGCACCGGCGACCCGGCCAAACGCGCAGGAAATGAATTCACTTTCCAAATGCAAGCCTTTATGAATATTGAGGTTTTGAATGCTTACGAGGTGAAGAAAATTGTTACTGCTTGTCCGCATTGCTTCAACACTTTGAAAAACGAATATCCAGAATTGGGTGGAAACTATGAAGTAATTCACCATACACAATTGATTCAAGGTTTGATTAACGAAGGCAAATTGGCCTTGAAAGAGGGCGGTATGTTCAAAGGCAAGAAAATCACATTTCACGACCCATGTTATTTAGGCAGAGCCAACAATGTTTATGATGCTCCACGCGAACTCATCGAAAAACTGGATGCCGAATTGGTGGAAATGAAACGTTGCAAAACCAAAGGCTTATGCTGCGGTGCGGGTGGTGCTCAAATGTTCAAAGAAGCCGAAAAAGGCAACAAAGAGGTGAATATAGAACGCACAGAAGATGCGCTTGAAGTGAAGCCAAACATCATCGCCACAGGCTGTCCATTTTGTAATACGATGATGACCGATGGCGTTAAAAACTTCAATAAAGAAGATGAAATCTTGGTGTTGGATGTGGCTGAATTGATTGCTAGCGCAGGAGAATTGTAATATGAACACAAAAGTCTGGTTGTATCAAACAAACAAACCCGTTGTCGGCGCATTGGCTGAAACGATTTTGAATCACCTGAATCAGTTTTCAATGCAATGGCAAGCCCATGGTAAAAACTTGGATGCAAAATTTTGGCTACACAATCCCTATTTGTTGATTTGTGAAGTGGACGAATCGCTTTGGGGCGCCTCGGGATGCTCTATAGATTCCAAAGTTCGTTTCCTTAGAGAACTAGGAGAAAAATTCGACATTGACTTTTTTGTGAGAATGAAAACTATCGTTCAACTGGAAAACGACAAATTCGAACAACTCGATTTTGGTGATGTTAAAAATGTAGAAGGTAATTTTTCCGTTTTCAATCCAACTGTAGTCACGAGCGAAAATTTAGACCAACTCTTCACAGATGTTTCTGTAGCTCCAATGAAACGATTATTGGTTTAATCCGTTTTGTTTAAGAAAACAAAATTCTGGGTTTCAATTTCTGAACTCCAAGGGCATAATCGTTCATCCACTACACAATGGATTTCGTAGCCCAATTCTTGCATTAAAGTGAAACATTTCTGACGATTTTCGTTGTCCCATAATTCTGCGTAAACAATAGGTTTGGATCGTTTTAATAATGATTTGGCGCCATTCAATACGAAATATTCAAAATTCTCGACGTCGATTTTAATCCCTTGAACATCCAAATGACCGAAAAGCAAATCAACGGTGGTACAAGGCACGTCGAATTTGTCGCCTTCGTTCCAATCCTCAATAGAATCGTGGAGCACATGACTAAGCCCATGTAAGCGTGTTTCCCCGTCTTTGGGCAAAACCATTTGTAGCGTGCAAACCTCATCGCCCAGAGCAGTTTGGTAAGTCTTAACGTTTTGTACTTTGCATTTTTCAATGGTGTATTTGAGCACATCCATATTGGTTTGCAAAGGTTCAACAGCGTGGATGGTAGCGCTAGGAAAACGTTCAGCCAAATGCACCGACATCACACCGATATTGGCGCCTAAATCCAAAATGTTTTGTGGGTTTTGAAGCAAATCCATGAAAACAAAGAAATCTTTCTCGTTTTTATCGCTTTTCAAAGTCGCGATTTTAAATCTCGAGAAGACTTTCAAGTAAGTATTGAATCCCAATATGCGTTGTAAGATGTATTTGGTCTTGTTTTTCATATTTCGCGGCGCAAAGATGCGTATTTTTTGAGGATAAAACTCCCAAATACTTTACTACTCCTCATCATCCAATCCAGCATCTAACTCCAATGCCTGAACAGGTTGGATAGCGCTGCCAGCGATACCCCGGATAGAGGCGTGCATGTCGATTGTGTTGGTGATTACTTTGTCGATTTGCTTTTCGCGTTCTTTCCAAATGCGTTGCATGGAGCGTTTTTCGGACTCTAAGGCGTTTTTCATTGAAGAAAACCCTTCAACGATAGCTTCTACTTGCATACGGAAGGTATTGCTGGTTAGATAATCGTAAAGCAGATGCATTTTGTCGCCACGGTTTTCTTGCGAAGCCACGGCGAGGCTGAGTTGAATCATGGATTCGCGTAAAACACCTGACAAGCCTTTGAACTCATCGAAAGTACAAATCCAAATACCATCGTACATGCCCATACGTTCCAATCCTGAAGGCATAGCTTCGGTGAC
>DIUF01000026.1 GCA_002422285.1 Flavobacteriales bacterium UBA6165
CGGTAAAGGAGGAGTATGCCAACATAAGATCCTTTCAGGAACAGCGCAAGCCTAAGGAGTATTTGCCGCTATCGGTTGCACGCAACAACCGGCTTGCCATCGACTGGCAAACTTCGCCCGTGTATGCGGCCAAATTTACTGGGGTTAAACAGTTTATCGATTTCCCGCTGGAAGAGCTTCGGCCTTATATCGACTGGAGTTTCTTTTTCTTTACCTGGGAATTGAAAGGGATGTTCCCTGAAATATTCAATGATCCCGCGGTGGGCGAAACTGCCCGAAAGTTATACGTGGAGGCCAACGAGATGCTCGACGAGATTGTGGAGAAAAAGATGCTTCGTGCCAATGGGGTAATAGGTTTATGGCCTGCCAATTCTGAAGGCGATGATATTGTGCTGTTTGCCGACGAGTCGCGGAAGCAGGAGATCGGCAGGTTCTACCACTTGCGGCAACAGGAAAAGAAAAAGCCCGGTTCGCCCAACCTTTGCCTCTCCGATTATGTAGCACCCATTACTTCTGGCAGGGCCGATTACTGCGGTGCTTTTGCGGTAACTGCCGGACTTGGTATCGAACAATGGAAAAAGCAGTACCAGGAAGAGTACAACGACTACAAAATGATTATGATAGAGGCACTGGCCGACCGGCTGAGTGAGGCATTTGCCGAATACCTGCATCTGAAAGTAAGGCGCGAGTATTGGGGCTATTCGCCCGATGAGGCACTTTCGGTGCAGGAGCTGCTCCATGTCGATTACCAGGGCATCCGTCCTGCCCCCGGATACCCGGCTTGTCCGGAACACTCGGAGAAGCAGAATCTATTCCAAATGTTGAACGCCGGGGAGGTTGGAATTGAGCTTACCGAACACTTTGCCATGTATCCCAATGCATCGGTATGCGGTCAGTTTTTTGCCCATCCCCAAAGCACCTATTTTGGGGTCGAAAAAGTTTCGCGCGATCAGGTAGAGGATCTTGCCCGGCGCAGGGGAGTTAAGGTGGAGTTTATAGAGAAGTTTTTGCCGGCCAACCTTAACTATGTATAAAGTGCCCGGGCAAAGCAGGTTGGAGGGCGTAACAGCTTTGCAGGAGAGATTAAAAATTCAGATATTCGTGCCCTGGCCATTTTATTAGAGCATACCTATGAAAGTTATAGATATACTAAATCAGTCGGACCGAACGCTTTTTTCGTTCGAGCTGTTACCTCCCCTTAAAGGCAACGATGTTTCACGTATTAACCGCACCATCGAAAGTCTGCTGGAGTTTTCGCCCAGCTATATCAATATCACCACCCACCGCGATGAGGTTGAGTTCCGGGAGATGCCCGATGGCACCATTAGTCGGCGAATTACCCGCAAGCGACCCGGAACGGTGGCCATTGCGGCCAATATTCAATACAAATATGGGATCCCGGTAGTGCCGCATATTTTATGCGGAGGCTTTACAAAGAGTGAAACCGAGCATGTTTTAATAGACCTCAATTTTATGGGTATCGAGAATGTGCTGGCATTGCGGGGCGATGGTATAAAGGGGGAATCGGTTTTCAAACCCGAGCCCGAAGGACATGCGCATGCCAGTGAACTGGTAACTCAGATGGCTCAGTTGAGGCAAGGGTACTACCTCGACCCGGAACTTAAAAATACCCACAAAATAGATTTTTGCATTGGGGTGGCTGGTTACCCCGAAAAACATTTCGAAGCGCCGAATCCCGATATCGACCTGCAATTTTTAAAACAGAAGGTCGATGCCGGTGCCGACTATATTGTTACACAGATGTTTTTCGACAACCGGTTCTACTTCGATTTTGTAGAGCGTTGCCGGAAGGCCGGTATTGAGGTTCCCATTATACCCGGCATTAAACCGATTGCCTTAATGAATCAGCTTACCGTTTTGCCTAAAATTTTCAGCATTGACATGCCCAACGAACTGGTATTGGAACTTCGCAAATGCAGCAGCGATGCGGAGGCCAGGGCAGTAGGTACCGAGTGGTCTATCCATCAGTCGAAGGAGCTGGTAGCAGCCGGTGTTCCGTCGCTGCACATATATACCTACGGAATATCCGACAATGTGAAGGAGATTGTAAGGTCGGTCTTTTAAGCGGGATCAAAAAATTAGGAAGAATTCTTTTTTCTTTTGAAAAAAGGTTTTAGTTTTGCACCGCTTTCGAGGTGTAAGCCATGAAAGAACACTCCCTAGTAGCTCAGTTGGTTAGAGCGGCGGACTGTTAATCCGTAGGTCGTAGGTTCAAGTCCTACCTGGGGAGCCAGACAGGACAAGAGGTCATTTTCGACCTCTTTTTTTGTTTCCGGATTTTTGAAATCGTGGCAGGTATGGCGTAGTACCGGATCAGCAGGAATGGATACTATAACCTAAGAAGTACTTTCTTCCTGTTAAAGTTCTCAGTAAGGTTTTCCGCGGATTATTATGCCAGCTTCTACAACAAGCTATCCTTGACGGGAATGTCAATTTACCCGATGGTGCAATTGATTTTGCCTTAATAAAGGTTAAGTGTTACCAGAAAAACTAGGTAGTCTATTGCCAGAAACCATTTGCCGGCCCCCAAAGCATTATTCAGAATCTGGGCAATTACACGCACCGGGTGGCAATCTCCAACCAAAGGATACATTCTTGTGAAGACGGAAAAGTTACATTCGGATACAAAGACTATAAAATCGGTGACAGACAAAGGGGCATTACCCTGGATGCAGATGAGTTTATCCGTCGGTTTTTGCACCATATTCTCCTCTGCAGCTTTCATAAAATCAGGTATTTCGGCATTCTGTCGATTTGCAACATGAAATCGAAACTGACTCAAAGTATACGATTGATCGGAAAAGCGGTGTGCTTTCCTATTCTTGAGGGATTAACCGCTGTGGAAATCCGGATTACGGTAATAGGCCACAATCCGTTGTGCTGTCCAGAATGTAAACCCGGAAAATTATCCATTAAACAGACTTTAGTTGCAAACCTTAAACCCAGATAGATCGATTGGCAAAAACGTTCTTTTGCATATAATATACCGCACTCGTCATAGCAGTATAAAGGCCGTGATAGGATTTCTATGTCTTATAACCTGAGTATAAATGAAAAACGCAATCATCAAATAAACGTTTTTTGAACCCTTATGCGCTGAAAAACAACCCAAAACAAAAATAATTCTAACGCTAATCCCATAGCTCACTGAGGGGCTTATTCCCCCTCTGTATTATTTTTAATTTCCTACCCCTTTGCAAAAGATGTAATCGAGAACATATTGTAAAATAACCTTTTAAAAACTATATTTGAGGAAACCAAAAAATAAAACGCTATTTCGTTGGGTGCAATTAAAGAAACAGATAGTTGCAAAAAAATAGACCATATAAAAATATCACTGACTTAAAATCAGAAATGAAAAAAGTGAGCGATGGATTCCAATCAATCAACATTAATATGATAGCAATTGGAATGGACTACAAACATTATTTAGACTCTAGTATTACGGTTAATAAAATCTATGAATTTAGAGACAATATTCTGTACCGATTGAGAGCAACTAGACTACATATAAACATTGTAGTAAACCTTTTAAGTTCATTAGACGGAGAATTATCAGATATCTTTAAAAAAGAGAATGGTCAATTGTCAATGCATATGTATTTTGAAAACAGAAAATCTGACATTTCAGCTATGTTCGACAGCGTTATTTTTCATGCCATTTCAGCATTTGACTATGTGAGTAATTTGGTAGCTTTTCTAAGTCTGAAAAACCACAAAAAACTTAAATGGAATGAACTTGCACAATCAGTTCGAGACCCTAAAAATGAATTATACGAATCTTGTTTCAGCGAACTTATTGACAAACTTGACCGCGAATTTGTTGGAAGGCTCTATAAACACAGGTCTGATTTAATACATTCAGGAAAAGACGGAGAAAAATCATCTTTATCTATTGAATTAATGAATGGAAAAGTAGAGACAAAAATTTTAGCTTCTAATAAATTCAATAAGAACTTTAGTGAGTTAAGAAAGCTAAATAAAGAATATGATTTATCAATATCTTATGTTCTATTTTGGCTTTTAGAAAAAACTATTGAATCGATTATTGACATTCAGTTTGGTTTAAAAGAATTTATGGAAAAAAATAAGAAAAATGACCTTCCTTTTATGTTTATGAAAGGACCGAATAATGAAGTGCTACCTGTTTCGACAAACTATTGGAGTGGAAAAAAATAACTGTAGCTAACATGGTATAGCCAACAATAGCGGGGCTTGGTGGTAGTTTGGCGCTCGTTGCTCCGCGTGGGCTTTATCTCGGTGGATAGTGACGAAGCCCGCAAATCCGCTACTGTGGCTATACCAGGAACGTTAAAAGCAAGTGTAAAGAACGACTAACAACTAGGTAATATGGGCAAGACAGAAAAAAGGATAATTGAAATTTTGAGATTTAGAGCACCAAATTCAGTGGCAGACATTATCATATATGACAGCCTCAAAGATTTAAAACAAGATCAAATTGATGAATCATTATCAAAACTACTCGAAAAGAATATTATAGCTGAAATGGAAAAAATTAATCGATCTTTCAAGCTAACTAATTATGATTCTGCTTTTATCAGAGAAACTATAAAACTTGGTGATAAAGAAATACCAAGACTGATAAATGGAAATCAATCAAGGATCGAAGACATAAATTATGCGATGGAGTCTTTGGCTGAATATGCAGACAAACTTGAGACTAAGTTTGAGAAGAAACTAAATAAGCAGATTCAAACTTATTGGCTGAGTATCGTTACGATATTTGGAGTATTTATTGCTCTATTTTCTTTCATTATAAAGATTAGTAATCATGAGATCTCGTCAGAAAACTCTTTTTGGGTAACAATTGGGATAGGATTTGCCAATTTAATACCTTTAATCGTTTTGCTTGTGATTATGCTCTTGACAATTAGAATGCTATTCACATTTAAAGAGAAATGAACACCTGCTTATTACAAAAAATATATGATATGGGGCTACTGTGCGGATAACAAAGTTCATAGCCCGCAACAGCGGCATCGGGGTTCGACAGGGAAGAAGCCTGCAATCCCCAACTGTATATAGTTTAGTCCGTTATCGCTCAGTGTAAAAGGCCAGCCGCACAAATGGCACAACTTGTCCCGACTTGGCGGGATTTGGTTTTTCCCACCGCACAAGCCAATGCTTCGCAAAGCCAAAAGAGCCACTTTGTCCCTGTGCACCCAAGACAGCAGAGACAATCAAGAGTAATATTGTAGAATACCTACTTAAAAATAATTTCACAAAAAGTTTAAATATTAGAAAACCCTGCTTATTTTTGTAGTGTTATTACAAGGGAATAAATTTTGAAAACACTAATTAAAGATATAACACACATCCAAACCGGCCTCTTCGCTAAGCCTGCTGGCATTGGTAAATTGGTGTATCTCCAGTCGAAGCATTTTGACGAATATGGTCATTTGCATGCTGTTTTACATCCCGACTTGGCGGATGACGGTATTTCTGAAAAACACTTATTGAAAGATGGTGATGTTCTTTTTGCTGCCAAAGGCACCAAGAATTTTGCAGCCGTTTTTGAAAACCACAACGAACCTTCTGTGGCTTCTACTTCATTTTTTGTTATCAGACCAACCGACAAAAAAATGTTGCCTCAATATTTGGCTTGGGTACTTAACAGCCACACAACGTTGGCATTATTGAAAGGCCAGGCAATCGGCACTTCAATCCCTTCTATTTCAAAACAGGTATTAGAAAATCTGGAAATAGCAGTGCCAAGCATTGAAACGCAAAAAGCGATCCTGCAAATCACGAAACTCCGCAACAAGGAAAAATCATTGAAACAGAAAATTGAAACACTAAGAGAAAAACAAATACAACAACAAATAATCAACGCCATTAAATGAAAAGAGAAAAATGAATAGTGAAAAATCAAAAAGCCCGCTAAGAGATAAAAGTTATGCTTTCGCAATCAAAATTGTGAAACTGAGCCAAAGCTTGGTTTCTGATAAAAAAGAATTTGTGTTAAGTAAACAAGTTCTTCGCTCAGGAACTGCAATCGGGGCATTAATCCGAGAATCTGAATTCGCTGCAAGTAAAGCATACTTCATCAACAAGCTCACAGTTTCACTAAAAGAAGCTAACGAAACTGAATACTGGTTGATGCTTTTGCATGATACCGAATATCTAATCAAAGAAGAATTCCTTCAAATGCAATTCGAATGTCGAGAAATAATCGCAATGCTCGTATCATCCATCAAAATCTCAAAATCCTAACTTTTCATTTTTCACTTTAAACTTATCACTTATGAATAAAATAACTCAGAAAGACATCAACGATGCAGTTTGGAAAGCTTGCGACACCTTTAGAGGCAGCATAGACCCAAGCGTCTACAAAGACTATGTGCTTACCATGCTGTTCCTAAAATATCTCAGCGATGTTCATGATGATAAAATGGAAGGCTACTTAGCAAAATACAACGGTGATGTGGAACGTGCCAAACGTGCCATGCAACACGAACGCTTTGTTGTGCCGGAACATAGCCATTTTAAATTTCTGTACGATTCTCGTAATGAAGCCAACATTGGTGAACTCATCAATATCGCGTTGACTGATTTGGAAGAAGCCAACCGTGAAAAGCTGTACAGTGAAGATGGTGCAGGGATATTCCAAAACATTGACTTTAACAGCAGCAAACTGGGTGAACCCAAAGACAAAAACACCCGATTGAAAACCCTGCTCATTGATTTTAAATCGGACAAACTGGATTTACGACCTTCGCATTTGGATGGCAATGATATTATTGGTGGTGCTTACATGTTCCTGATTGAAAATTTTGCCAGTGATGCCGGTAAAAAAGCGGGTGAATTTTTTACACCAAAGGAGGTTTCTACATTGATTGCAAAACTCACCAAATCAAAACCCGGTTCACGTATTAGTGATCCAACCTGTGGTTCGGCTTCTCTCTTAATTAAAGCAGGTGAAGAAGTAGGTTCTAATAATTTCTCACTCTACGGACAAGAAGCCAATGGAAGCACCTGGGCATTGGCTGTGATGAACATGTTTTTACATGGGTTTGATAATGCTACTATTCGTTGGGGCGATACCATCCGCAATCCCAAACTGAAAGAAGGCGATACGCTAATGAAGTTTGATACCGTAGTAGCAAATCCGCCATTCTCCTTAGACAAATGGGGAAAGGTAGAAGACAAAGAAGGCGACAAAACCACCATCAGTTACGACCCTGAAACCGATAAATACAACCGTTTTTGGAGAGGTGTGCCACCCAAAAGCAAAGGCGATTGGGCATTTATCAGCCACATGATAGAAACACTGAACGAACACGGCAAAGCAGGTGTGGTTGTGCCGCATGGCGTATTGTTTCGGGGCAGCAGCGAAGGCCGCATACGCCAACGCACCATAGAAGAAAACATGCTCGAAGCAGTAATTGGCTTACCGGCCAATCTATTTTTTGGTACAGGTATTCCGGCAGCCATTCTCATTTTCAATAAAGTAAGAACCAAACAACTGAACACTGAGCGTAGTCGAAGTGTTTTGTTTATAGATGCCAGCAAGCATTACGAAAGTGCCAAAAACCAAAATAAGCTGCGTGAAAGCGATATTGAACACATTGTAAATACCTACCGTGATTTTGCAGCCGGTAAATTACAGCCCGGTGTGGTGGAAGATAAGTACAGCTATGTAGCTACTGCCGAAGAAATACAGGAAAACGACTTTAACCTGAACATCCCACGCTATGTGGACACATTTGAAGAGGAAGCCGAAGTGGATATTGCTGCGGTGCAAAAAGAGATTGAAAAATTAGAAGTGGAATTACAAACTGTGCAGGGTGAAATTGACCAATACCTAACTCAATTGGCAAAATGATAGTAGAAACAAATAGCCTTGCAAAATTCGGAATACTTGAAATTCCCGATGGATGGCAAATAAAAAAGCTTAAAGATATTTTGATAGAAGGACGCTTAGGCGGAAACTATGAAAATGCTGAGGCTAATAATGGAATTCCAGTAATTAAAATGGGAAATCTTGATAGAGCTACCATTAAAATTGATAAAATTCAATATCTACCAGAGAATGAAATTTACAACGATGAAGATGTTTTAGTTAAAGGTGATTTGTTATTCAACACAAGAAATACACTTGAGTTAGTTGGTAAGGTTGCTATTTGGAATAATGAATTACCATTTGCAGTGTATAACTCTAACCTAATGCGAATGAAATTTGACAATGCATATGTAGAATCAACTTGGTTTATGAATCGAGCTTTCAATTCTTATTATGGATTACGACAGTTAAGAGGAATTGCAACTGGAACTACAAGTGTTGCAGCAATCTATGGTAGAGATTTAGAATCAATAAAATTTTTACTCCCACCACTCCCCGAGCAAAAAGCCATAGCCCAAGTGCTCAGCACGGCAGATGCCGCCATCCACACCACCGAAAAACTGATAGCCCAAAAAGAACTCCGCAAAAAATGGCTCATGCAGCAATTGCTTACGGGTAAGAAAAGGTTGAAGGGGTTTGGTGGGGAGTGGAAGGAAAACAAACTTTCTGATTTGTTTGATAGAGTTACAAGGAAGAATACAGAAGGAAATACAACGGTAGTTACAATTTCAGCACAAAGAGGTTTTGTTCGTCAAACCGATTTCTTCAATAAAAATATTGCAAGTGAAATTACAGACAACTATTTTTTAGTTGAACGAGGCGAATTCTGTTACAATAAAAGTTACTCAAATGGTTATCCTTGGGGAGCAACTAAAAGGCTAAACGATTTTGATAAAGCAGTTGTAACAACACTTTATATCTGCTTTGGTGTAAAGGATGAAAAGAAAACAAACCCTCAATACTTTGAACAATACTTTAGAGCAAATCATTTAGATAAAGGCTTAACCAAAATTGCACATGAAGGTGGCAGAGCTCATGGGTTATTGAATGTAACTCCATCGGATTTCTTTTCTTTAAAAGTTACTGTTCCATCTTACGAAGAACAAACCGCCATTGCTCAATTGTTGCAAGCGGCAGATAAAGAAATAAGCTTGCTCAAAGCCAAAGCGGAGAAGTTAAGGGAGCAGAAAAAAGGGTTGATGCAGCAGTTGTTGACTGGGAAGGTGAGGTTAAAAATAAAATAACAAATAATATGGCAAAGAACCAATTTAGTCCGCTTGACATACTACCAGACGAATTTGACCTTAAAAAAATGGTTGGCAATTTCGAGTATAAGAAAATCGAAAACCATGAGCTTCCCGGCCCTATTGCTAGCAATGGATTGGTTGACAAGTGCAACAGTTTTGTCATGGCTGCTTCAGGAAGTACAGCAGGTATGCTTTACTCATTTGTAGGTCTTAGACCAGATAAAGGGAATGTAATTGACGAGCATCCGTTCGTTCTTTATTATGATTACAATGACCCTTCAAAAAACTTTGGTGGAATTATTCATCACGGTGATTGGCCAGAAAGAACCAAACAACTTGAACCATGGCAAGTTGCCGCATTGGGTGCAAGTGGCATGACAGCGAGCTTTACATACAAATCCATTCCTCCTGGCAGCTCCGGCTCACTTGATGATTTAAGAGCTAATGGTGTTTTGGATGGGATTTCAGAGCAATTCAATATTCTATTTAAAAACAAGCCCGAATAAAATGAAGACAATAGGTATACAAATTAAGTCCACAGAAGCGATTATAGTTGTGCTTGAAAAAGATGCAGCCGGAAACATTACACAAACAAACGAATCTGCCAAGTTTGGTATTGATGATCCAACTAAGCCCAATCAGGTAAGGCAGTTTCGTGACCAAATAAATGCGGCATTCGATTCAATTGGGGCTTCACGAATTGGTATTGTTGCCAGAAATGCTAATGGAAAAGGCGAACGTGCTCCTTCTCCAATTTCATTTAAACTGGAAGGCATAATTCAGTTATACGACAAGGTTGATGTTGAGCAAGTTTGGAAACAAACCACAATTGCATATTTCAAAAAGAACGCAAAAACAGGTAGTGCAAAAAATAAGTATCAAGATGATGCCTATGATGTAGCCTATTATTTAATAAGTTAATCAATGGTAACAGTAGAACTAAACGATGAAGATTCAGTAAATGCCATTCAGGATTTCGTAAGAAATACGCCTGACATCAACGTCTATGAATATATCCGTAGAGGTTGTAATGGTGATGTTTATTTTGGCAAGCGAATTAAAATGAATGATGATGTAGTGTTGAAGTTCTACTGGTCTCATCGCAACTATGATGCAGCAGAAGAAGCAGTGATATTAAGGCATATTGAGCACGATAACATTTTAAAAATCCATGACCTGCGTTTTCTGCCACCAAACTATGCATACTTTTTAACCCCACGAATTTCGGGTGGCGATTTACAAGGTGTTATTGATAGTAGAAGAATTTCAAGCAAAGAAGCACTTGAAATCATTGCAGGTGTTTTGCTTGGCTTAACTGAGCTTCATTCAAAACACAAATTGGTTCATCGTGATTTGAAGCCAGGCAATATTTTGTTAGACCTTGAAAAGAACATTCCTATCATCGCTGACCTTGGAGCTGTTAAGAAAATTCACAAAGCTGACGGATGTGTTACGGCATCAAAATCTACCTACTTATACCTGCCACCGGAAGCCATTTTAGCAAACGAGTATTATTATCAATCCGACATCTACCAGATTGGTGTAATCATGTTTCAGTTATTAGGTGGCTACTTTCCTATCAACTCACCAATGGATTGGCTGACAGCAAGAGAGAAGAAGCAACTGGATGGTATCAGAAATACAACAGACAAGTACCGCAAGTTTGATGAAATAATAGGCAAAAAGATAGTTAAAGGTCAATTGGTCGATACCAATACTTTACCTTTTTACTTAGATGCAGGATTCAAACGAGTATTGAACAAAGCATTGAATTTCCACTACGAAAAACGCTACAAGAACCCTTCACTTTTTCTAAAAGAAGTTCATACCCTTTTACGGTCGTGTCCTGATTATACGCATGAACCTGATAGACTTTTGGTGAAACACGAAAACGGCAAAGAATTCCAGATGTATAAGAACCAAAAAGGTGAAGTGGTTTTAGAAAAGCGGCCTTCAAACAAGGATTGGCGAAAAGACAACAGCCACAATGGAACAATTGAATCAGCATTAAAAATAGCACGAATTAAATAGAATATGCCACTCAAACTCCAATACGTATCCGACTTGCATTTAGAATTTCTAGCCAACAAGGAATACCTAAAACTGCATCCATTGCAGCCGGTTGGTGAAGTATTGATATTGGCGGGTGATATTGTTCCTTTTGCAATCATAGAAAAGCATAAAGATTTTTTCAGTTATGTGAGTGACCATTTTGAAACTACGTATTGGCTGCCCGGTAATCATGAGTATTACCACTATGATGTAACACAGAAAAGTGGCACACTGAATGAGAAAATTCGCAGCAATGTGTTTTTGGTGAACAATACTTCGGTGGTGCATGAAAATGCAAAATTGATTTTTTCTACGCTTTGGAGCCATATCAGTCCCGGTCATCAATGGAAAATTGAACGCAGCCTGAATGATTTTCATTTGATTAAGCACCAAGGTTATCGTTTCTCGGCCGAGCTTTACAACCAATTGCATGCAGAGTGTTTGGCGTTTATTCAAAACGAATTGAAAACAGTTCAAAAGGAAAAAATAGCTGTTTTTACCCATCACTGCCCAACTTTTTTAAACTACCCTGAGCAATACAAAGGCGATGTGCTGAATGTAGCTTTTGCCGTGGAACTGCACGACCTGATTGAATCATCCAATATTGAATATTGGGCGTATGGTCATCATCACAACAACGTTCCGGAATTTATTATAGGGAGCACTAAGCTTATTACCAATCAGTTGGGGTATGTTCAGCGAAACGAGCATCAGTTTTTTGAAACGAATAAGGTGATTGAACTATGAAAAAAGCAGAATTAAAACACATACTCCAATCCCTTCGCAATCTCACTGCTGAAAATGAAATGGTCGAATTTAAGGAAGCCAAAACAGGGTATGACTTTAATAAGCTGGGCAAGTATTTTTCTGCTCTTAGTAATGAAGCCAACTTAAAAGGCAAGCCCTACGCCTGGTTGGTCTTTGGCGTGGAAAATACGAAACATGCTATTGTAGGAAGTCAATTTCGTACCCACCGTAAAGATTTAGATAGCCTAAAAAGCGAGATAGCTAATAAAACTACCAATCGCATTACGTTTATTGAAATTTATGAATTGAATGAGCAAGAAGGCCGTGTAGTGATGTTTCAAATACCTGCTGCTCCCAAAGGTTTCCCCATAGCCTTTGATGGACATTATTATGGAAGAGATGATGAAGAACTTTCTCCATTAAACTTGGAGGAAATTGAACGCATTAGGGCACAAGCTACCACAGAAGATTGGAGTGTTGCTATTGTTCCAGATGCTACACTTGAAGATTTAGACGAAGATGCGATTGCATTAGCAAGGAAAAACTTCAAAAATAAATTCCCTGAAAAAGCAACGGAAGTTGATGCTTGGGAGCATGCTACATTTTTGAATAAGGCTAAAATCACCATCAAAGGAAAGATTACCCGCACTGCCATTATTCTTTTAGGCAAAGAAGAGTCTGAGCACTTTATCAATCCTGCTGAGGCAAAAGTGAGATGGCTACTGAAAGATGCCCAGGGGAATGATAAAGACTATGCGATTTTTGGTTGCCCCATGATTTTGGCAGTTGATAAGGTATATGCTAGAATTCGCAACTTGAAATACCGCTATATTAAAAGAGGTACACTCTTCCCGGATGAAGTAAATCAATATGAACCATACGCAATTCGCGAGGCATTAAACAACTGCATTGCCCATCAGGATTACAACAAACATGGTCGCATCAATGTAATAGAAATGGATGATCAATTGATATTTACAAACTATGGCTCATTTATACCGGGAAGTGTAGAAAAGGTGGTAATGGAAGATGCCCCTGAAGAATATTACCGAAATCGTTTTTTAGCATCTGCTATGTTCAATTTGAAAATGGTAGATACGGCCGGTGGTGGAATCAAAAAGATATTCAACTTCCAACGAGAACGTTTTTTCCCAATGCCCGACTATGATTTTTCAGGCGGCAAGGTTAAAGTATCCATTTCAGGAAAAATACTGGATATGGAATATGCCCGCTTGCTGGCCAAAAACAAGGAACTGACATTGGAAGAAATCATTATGCTGGACAAAGTCCAAAAGAAACATGCGTTAACAGAATTTGAAGAGAAACACCTGAAAAGTAAAAAACTGATTGAAGGCAGAAAACCCAATTTTTATATCGGATTAAAAGTAGTTGAAAAAACAGGCCAGAAAGCTGCTTACTCAAAAAACAAGGCTTTTGACAAGAGTTATTATCTTGATTTAATAGAAAAAGCAATTAGAGAACACTCTAGTTTGGAAAGAAGTGATGTAGATGAATTGCTATGGAATAAGCTGCCGGCTTGGATGGATGAAAAGCAGAAGAAGATTAAGATAAACAACTTGTTATCAGAGCTAAGGAAGAAGGAGAAGATAGAAAACAAAGGGACATTTAAGATGCCGAAGTGGGTTCTAATTAATCCGAAGTAATTAGAAGACTTATTAGAAAAACTATTAGAAGAAATGAACAACCGGCTAATTGTTTGTATTAGGTTAATTATTCTCTGTATACGAATGATAAAAGAACTACTGAGGATACTGAAAGAGATGTCGGAATTCTTTGTATTGAAGCTGATGGAGATTGTAGTGCAAGCCACGGATGTTGTTAAAATATTGAATTACAACATTATAATATTTTTTCATGCGAGAAATCAATTCTTTGTATCGGGCTCCGGATTCTTTGTATTGCTTCCGGATCCGGACAATTTCAATTCTCTGTATTCGGCCCCGGATTCTCTAAAAATAAAAAAGTAATGGACACACCAAGTTTTAAAGAAGACCATATTAGCCAAATTCCGGCCTTGCAAATGCTGGTGAATTTGGGCTACACCTATTTGAGTCCGGCAGAAGCCGACAGGCAAAGAGGTGGCAAAACTTCAAATGTATTGCTGGAAGGTGTATTGCGGAAACAGTTAAAGGAAATCAACAGCATCCGAGTAAGTGCCACTAAAACTAGCATTTTTACAGACGATAATATTGAACGGGGCATACTGGTATTGAAAAACCTGCCTATGAACGAAGGCTACATTGCAGCCAGTGAAAAAGCATATAACCTGCTCACCTTAGGCCAAGCTTTAGAGCAAAGTGTAGATGGCGATAAAAAGAGTTTTACCCTGCAATACATCGATTGGAAAAACAACAGCAACAATGTGTTTCATGTAACAGAAGAATTCAGCGTAATGCGAAGCACCAGCAAAGAGCATTACCGCCCCGATTTGGTATTGTTTGTAAATGGTATTCCGCTTTGCATTATCGAGTGCAAACGACCTGATATGAAAGAGCCATTGAAACAGGCTATTAGTCAGCATTTACGCAATCAGCAAGAAGATGGCATTCGTAGTTTGTATGTGTATTCACAACTTACTTTGAGCATAGCCACACAAGAAGCAGCGTATGCTACCAACGCCACGCCTGAAAAGTTTTGGGCAAAGTGGCAAGAGAAGTTCAGCACAGATGAAGAAGAACGCATCTACAAAAACAATTTAATGGAATTCAAAAACCAGCCGCTTTCTTTAACAGTTAAAGAGCAGTTGTTTTCTGACCGCTTCAAATACGTTCGTCAATATTTTGATGCATTAGAACAAGAGGCAATTCTGCTAACCGAACAGGACAATTATTTGTTTGGTTTGTGCCGTCCTGAAAGATTGATGGACATTGTTTTCAATTTTGTATTGTTCGACAACGGAGAAAAAAAAGTAGCTCGCTATCAGCAGTTTTTCGCCATTAAAAAATCCATGCAACGCATTAAAATTGTAGAGAATGGCAAACGCAGAGGCGGTGTAATCTGGCATACACAAGGAAGTGGAAAATCTTTAACGATGGTCATGTTGGCACAAGCCATTGCTATGGAACCAAGCATTCGCAATCCAAAAATTGTGTTGGTTACTGACCGTACCGATTTGGATAATCAGATTACAGGCACATTCCGCAAGTGTGGCAGGTTTGTAGAAAATGCTACCACAGGTCAACGCTTGGTTGAGTTACTGGAAAACAAAAGTGATGCCGTAGTAACCACTATCATCAACAAGTTTGTGGCAGCCGTAAAGAAAATCAGCAAGCCATTAAAAAGCCACGATATTTTTGTTTTGGTAGATGAAGGACACCGAACCCAGCACGGAACTTTTAATGTGGACATGCAGAAAACACTACCCAATGCATGTTTCATTGCCATGACCGGAACACCGCTTTTTAAAAAAGACAAAAGTACAGCAGCTAAATTTGGTGGTGTAATTGACGCATACACTGTTGACCAGGCTGTTAAAGACAAAGCAGTAGTCCCATTGTTATATGAAGGTAGATTGGCTCTGCAAGATGTAAATGCCAGTCCGATTGATACTTTTTTTGGAATGGTCTCAGAACCATTGACCGAATACCAAAAAGCAGACATCAAGAAAAAGTTTGCCCGAACAGACCACTTGAATTCAGCCGAACAGAAAATGCGAATGATAGCCTGGGACATCAGTTATCATTTTCGTGACAACTGGCAAGGCAGAACGCCATTTAAAGGACAATTGGTTTGCGATAAAAAAGTGAATGCCATCAAATACAAGGAGTATCTGGATGAAATAGGTATTGTAAGTTGCGAAGTATTGATTTCCTCCATTGACGAAAGAGAAGGCGAAGAAAGTGCTTATGAAAAATCAACCGAAAAGGAAAATCAGTTTTGGAAAAAAATGATGGATGAACATGGCAATTCAAAAATCTATGAAAAGAATATCATCAGTCGTTTCAAAAATCAGAAAGACCCAGAAATCATTATTGTAGTTGACAAATTGCTCACGGGTTTTGATGAACCTAAAAACACTGTTTTGTATCTCACCAGAAACCTGCAAGGGCACAAACTTTTACAAGCCATTGCAAGGGTAAACCGGATTTATCATGACAAAGAATTTGGCTACATTATTGACTATTATGGCGTGATTGAGAATTTGGATGATGCCTTGCAGTTGTATTCGTCCTTTGAAGATTTTGACGATGATGATTTGGAAGGAACACTGACCAATATTTCGGATGAAATCAAAAAACTTCCGCAAAAGCATTCAGACCTTTGGGATATTTTCAAAACCATTGCTAACAAACGTGATGCTGAGGCTTACCAGCAACTATTGAAAGATGAAGCGATAAGGGTTTTGTTTTACGATAAACTGGCTGCATTTGCCAAGAGTTTGAAGCTGGCCTTATCTTCTATCCGATTTCATAAGGAAGTAGAAGAAAAAATAATCAATCGCTACAAGTTCGATTTGACTATGTTTTTAAAATTGCGTTTGGCAGTAATTGAACGATACAGTGACGAAATTGACTACGAACAATATGAAGGTCAAATTCAAAAACTGATTGACACACACATTACCACCGAAAAAATTGAAACCATTACAGAACTGGTAAACATCTTTGATAAGGACAAATTTCAGCAGGAAGTAGAAAACACCACAGGCAAAGCGGCTAAAGCCGACAAGATTGCTAGTAGAACAGCAAAGCACATCACAGAGAAAATGGATGAAGATCCAGCTTTCTATAAAAAGTTTTCGCAAATGTTGAGAGAAACCATAGCAGACTATGAAGCCAAACGAATCAGTGAAGCACAATACTTGAGCAGAGTTCAAGACATCATGAACAATGTGTTGGCTCATACCGACAATGATATTCCAGAGCAGTTAAAAGACAGAGATGTTGCCAAAGCCTTTTACGGATTAACCGTTGAGGCACTTACAGAAAAGATTCAAGACAATGTTGTTCGTAAAGAAGTCGCAACACAAACGGCTTTACAAATTGACGATTTGATACAAGAATCTGTTTTAGATAATGGTAAACCCATCATTGACTGGCAATACAAAACCAATTATACAGGCAAATTACTCATTGAAATAGGCGACTATCTGATTGATGAAGTGAGAGACAAATACAGTGTGGACTTGTCATTCAAGGAAATGGACAAGATTGCAGATGACTGTATAGAAGTTGCCAAAATCCGTTACAAGTAATGACAGCAGCGATTCAATTTGGCAGTAAAACAATAGATTTTCGTTTGGTATATTCAGACAGAAAATCGCTTGGCATAACTGTAACCCCTGAAATGGAAGTTTTGGTAAAAGCACCGATTGACACTTCCATGGAAAAAATAAAAGAGAAAGTAAGAAAGAAAGCTCCTTGGATAATTAAACAACAAAGCTTCTTTCTTTCCTTTCAACCAAAGACACCACAACGGAAATACGTAAGCGGAGAAACACATTTGTATCTAGGCAGACAATATCGTTTGCAAATTTCAATCGGCAAAGAGGAATCTGTAAAACTGAAAGGCAAATTCATTGAAGTAACAGCGAGTGAAAAGTCAAGAGTAAAAGACTTGTTAAGCGATTGGTATTTACAACATGCACGGACAAAGTTTCATGCAATTGCTGCACCACTCATTGGCAGATTCAGGAAACATAAAGTAGAACCAAGTTCTATTGTATTGCGAGAAATGCCGACACGTTGGGGAAGTTGCACACCAAAAGGAAAAATCATTCTAAATCCGGAATTAATTAAAGCACCAAAAGGCTGTATTGAATATGTTATTGTCCATGAACTTTGTCATTTAGTTTATCACGACCACACTCAGAAGTTTTTAGATTTACAAACCAAAGAAATGAAGGACTGGGGAAAGTGGAAAATGAAACTGGAGGCGTTGTTAGCATGAGAAGCCTACATATAAAAGAGTGTGCTTTTCGGCAACCCAAAAAGAAATTCAATTTTTTCGCCCACCCTTCGGTGTTTTTTTTCGCCACCCACAGCCGACACAAAAACAGTTGGACGGTGGTTTTGCGAAGGCTCCCCATTTTCGTACAGTTAAAAGTAGAAAATTTTCATCATAGTAGAAGTATTAATCATAGGGTTGGGCTCTTAGTGGAGCGAAGGCGTAGCCGAAGCGTAACGGAGCCCAACCGAAGGGGCCACATTGACTGCTGTGCCTTGTTTCCGGTACGGTACCGGGGGTTACCCTCACAGAGCATCATGGGGCCGGTGGTGATTGTAATCGTACAATGTGCTCTTTCTCATGTTTTTCGTTTATAAAAATCAAGACTTTTGTCTACTTACAAAACTTACTGTTTTTTGGGGAGCTTACCACCTCAGCACCTCCACCACTAATTTTTTAACCAGGTTATGGCGGCCTCAATAAAGTGGTCTTTGCCGGGGATTGCATCCATTGGGTGCGTAAGCAATTGATCTACCGGGACCCCAAACTCAAGTTGCACGCCCTCCAGATCAACGGTTTGACTTCCCGAAAACCGGTAGGTCCAACCATTGGGCAATTCTGCAAAGACAGGAATGCCCCCTCCGCCGCCTGTCTGGTCTCCGATCAACCGCGCCTGTGGCAGGGACCGCATCATCTGCGAGAAAAAAGTAGTGGCACTGTACGACCTTCTATTGGTCAGTATGGCTACTTTGCCCAGATATTTCTCTCCCGAATGAGGGGTAATCTTTAACGAGGCCCATGGGGTAAAATCGGTTTTGCCGGGCCCGGTTTTAAAGCGCTGCCTGGCATACAGACGCTCTTCGTCGGTGAGCCGTGAAGCTATATTGAGGCCATTTTGCTGACTGCCGCCTCCATTGCTCCTGACATCAATGATCAATCCATCGTGAAACTGCATCAGACGAACTATTTCATCCATGTGCTGCTCCTTAACGGCTCGCTCAAAAGAGCGGTAATTGACATAGAGCATGTTATCTACGCTTTGTGCATGAAAAGGGCCAATAATTCTGTAATCGGTTTGTAAGTAGGTATCATAGATGAGCTGCTCATCATAGTACAAAGAATAGCCTTCGTACCAACTCCAATTTCGGGAGCGGTTAAATGTACTCAGGAGATTCACATGACCATCCTGAAGTTCCGCCAGCATATCGCCCAAAATATCAAAGAACGCATAAGGATCCATGTTCTCATGTACCAGCGGGCTGTAGCGTTGCTTTATGGCTTCCCAGTCAATCTGCTTTTCTTCAAAAAAGCTATACCGGTTGTTGACATCCGACCATAAATGCTCAAATATTGCTCTGTGATTCTCTTGCGGAGCGTTGGGTTCAAATATCTCTTCGCACCCCATGGTAATTACGGCCAGAAATAAAAGCAAATGGATTTTGATAATGGAGATCTGCCTCATATTTTAAAATTTAACTGAAAGAAATAGTTGCCACCGGAGCGCTGAGACCTGTGCGCATGCTCTAACGAAGTATAATGAAATCGGTAACCTACACCCAGCTCATTGCCGTTCTCCAACCGGTAAAAAAGTTGACTTAACATACCCAAATCGTTTTGCTGAAATGGCTGAAAAAATCGGATGGATTGCCAAAAGGCTTTGAAAGCAGACTGCGCATGCAGGAAAGGATCGGGCGGACTGGTGACATACGAAGCTGAGAAAAGGAAGCCTGTTACCTGCCAGTGCGCCTGCGTGGAGAACCGCCACTGCTCTTGTTTGCCAAAAAACAGCTGGTAGCGCAGGGCGGGTCCAAAAGAGGTGTGGAAATCAAACCTTGGATTGAAATTCTGAGCATCTTCAAAATTTCTGACGCTGACGGCGTTATTGTTCGACCATCCAATGGTTAGCTCTTCTGGGAGCCACGCTGTCTTATACAAGGAATAGGTGAGGATACTGGCATGGGTACCCGTCATTTGGGCATTGAAGCTGTTTTGCAAGGGCAGCCTGCTGTATGAGAGATACAACTCGTCGGTTTTTTTATTTCCGGAACTGGCATAGCCCATGGTAAAACCCAACGAAAGGCCCTTGTATACCAGGGGCGAGTAAGCATAATCCCGTTCCCAGCTGTTTTGAGTCCCGGTATTGAGGTAAAGCGTTCTTTGATTCTCCCGGGCTAAAGATCCTAACTGAAATAAAAGCAGGAGTGAAATTAAGCTTAGCCTTATTGGATTGTTTCTTGCCATGGCACACAGCATTTTAGCGCAACGATAAACGATTATCGAAGAGTAGTTTATTCAACCTGAAAGGTAAATAATTTAAAAATATTTTACCTGAAAAAGCGAATCGGGGGTATTGAAAAGCTTTATTTCTGGCATGAGTTATAGTACAAAAGGCAATAATTGACCACAAAAGGCTAAATTTACAGTGACCTCAGCCATTGATATGCTCTGATTGGCAGGGATAGTTTCTGGGGGCATTGCAAATGCAGAATTGCCGGAAAGGGTTGCAGAGAATGGTGCCATTTGGGTAGCTGCATCTTATAGGTCAAGTATGTATGGATAACCAACTAAAATAAACACGGATATGAGACTGTTCTCGATTTTCTTTCTTAGCATGCTGGTTTTTGCATCGTGCAATACCCGGCAAAAAATTTCCGATGAGGAGGTTCTTGAAAAAGGGGCAGCAATTTCAGGGAAGTTGCTGACAGCCCTCTTGAGTGAATTAACGGCCGAAATTAACGAAAACGGCGTTGCCGAGGCCATCAACTATTGCGCCCTTGAGGCTTTGCCTATTACCCACCGGATCTCGGACGAGGAAGGGGTGGTGCTAAGCAGGGTATCCCACCGGTTCCGCAATCCGCTTAATGCCGCCAACGAGGCGGAACTCAAACTCATCGAGAACTACACCCATCTCCAGCAGGCTGGCGAGCCTTTGTCGCCGGTTGTTGTAGCGGGAAGGGGTACCAAGACCTTTTACTCGCCCATAGTGCTGGGAGCTCCCTTGTGCCTTTCCTGTCACGGTAGTTCGGTAGAGATAGATCCCAGGGTTATGGCAGTGATCAATGAGCGATACCCCGACGATAGGGCCGTAGATTTTAATCTGGGTGAAGTCCGGGGGATGTTTAAAGTTGAGTTTAAAGATTAAATCGGCTCCGGCAAGGCGCTCACGGTTTCATCAACCTCCATTATTTCAACCCATAGAATTCTTTACGAACACCGGGTAAAGCCTCGGCCGGCTTGGTGAATTCAAAATATGCAATCCTAGTTATCCCAACATGTTAGTTTGCAGGTTGAGGAGATCGTTTTCTAATCTGAAAAAGAATTTCATTTTTAACTTCCTGCTCTGCCTCCAGATCGAAATCGTCTTGCAATCCAAGCCAGAATTTGGCCGTTGTTCCGAAGTAGGAAGACAGCCTTAAGGCTGTATCTGCCGTAATTCTTCTTTTCCCCTTAATTATCTGGGAAATTCTTGTCTGTGGGATTCCCGTGTCTTTTGATAATCGGTAGGCCGATATCGCATAAGGAACCAGAAACTCTTCCCGCAATACCTCTCCGGGGTGTATATTCGCTATTCTATTCTTCATTTTGCTCTCATTCGTTAATGATAATCCATAATCTCGACATCCAATGCACTATTGTCGATCCATCTGAACACAATTCTCCATTGGTCATTTATCCTGATGCTACAATAGTTTGAACCATGTAATTTTTCAAGCCGGTTTGAAGGAGGTATCTTTAAATCAGACCAGTTCTGAGCGTTGTTAATCATCCTCAATTTTCTTCTTCCGATTTGCTGTATCTCAATTGGAATCTTTTTTACAGGCTTTCCATTCCAAATTCTTTCCGAATCTTTTGATCCAAATGAGACAATCATACTGTTTTGCGTTACTAACGCTAAAGGTAATCAAAATAATTCGAATTGGATATCCAAATGGGTGGTTGCCCAAAACTTTTCTTGGCGTGGT
>DIUF01000069.1:0-2528 GCA_002422285.1 Flavobacteriales bacterium UBA6165
TATCATTTTGAAAATTCGGGAAAATCCAGTCTTATTCAAGAACAAACGAGGCCAGTTTTTTAAGAAGCGTTGGATCAAAATCGCTAACCAAGTCTTGAGTTTCGACGACATCGAACACGGCATCTTGAGGAGATCAAAAAATAAATTGAGTCGCGGCTATTTCAATAAAACCTTTGTAAGAATATCTAAATTCGAAAGGCAATTCCGCCTACAAAAACTGGATTATCGATTGCATTTTGCATTGAACTGTGGAGCCGTAAGTTGTCCACCAGTAGCCTTTTACGAAGCAGATAATCTCGACGAACAGCTAAACTTGGCGCAATCGAACTTTCTCACTACAGATTCATATTACGAAGTGGAAACAAACACATTAATAGTATCCAAAATATTCTTTTGGTTCATCAAAGATTTTGGTGGTAAAAGAGGCGTAATTCAAATGCATAAGTCGGAAAAAATTCTTCCCGAAAACGCAAAACCACAATTGAAATTTAAAGATTACGATTGGACAACCATTTACTGACCGTCGTATTCCACAATATTATTTTCAGTTTCATAAAGTCGGATAGACAATTTGAATTCGCTTGGAATTTCTGCGCGCAGTTTGTTCCAAATCACAACAGCGATATTTTCCGCGGTGGGATTGAGGTTTTTGAAGTCTGGCACATCCAAATTCAAATTACGATGATCGAAAGGCGTTGTGACGTGTTCACGGATGATATCTTTTAATATTTTAGCATCCATGACATAACCCGTTTCAGGATCGATGGCGCCATCGACCCAAGTTTCGAGCACATAATTGTGTCCGTGGTAATTGTTGTTGTTGCATTTGCCAAAAACCTCTCGATTCTTTTCTTCGGACCAAGCGGGATTGTTTAGTCTGTGGGCACAATTGAATGTTTCGCGTCTTCCTACTTTCATGCTAAATGTGTATTGTTTAGTCCTGCTGCTTGATAAATTTTGTCGCCATAATCTGCCATGATAATTCTAAACCAAGCGGTATAATTTTCTGAATTTTGCGCCATATCCTCGCGCAAATCTTCCATGCTGATGTATTTCCAATCACAAACCTCATCGATATTGATTTGAGGCGCTTCATCTGAATGACCAATAAGCACATGGTCGAGCTCATGCTCAGTTAAACCATGGTCGAGTGGCGCGTGATAAATAAAATAAAAGCCATAAGTCAAAGGCGTTACAAAGCCCATTTCTTCTTGCAAACGACGCAAACCTGCTTCTTCAACCGTTTCTCCATCGCGCGGATGACTACAACAGGTATTCGTCCACAAGCCACCCGAATGGTACTTGTCTAAAGCACGGCGCTGCAGCATCATTTCGCCCTTTGAATTGAAAACAAAAACAGAAAACGCGCGATGCAAAAACGCACGCTCATGGGCTTCCATTTTTTCCATCAAACCAATAGGATTATCGCTTGAATCAACTAATATGACTTTCTCTTCCATTTGTATCAATAACGTATAATTGTTGATTTTGTTGAGCGACTACTTAAAACTGATAAAATCTGTGGGGTTGACGTAGCGACCTTCAAAAATCAATTCAAAGTGCAAATGCGGCCCAGTAGTATGAGTGCCCGTATTTCCTACCAGCCCAATAACCTCACCCACTTTTACACGATCACCTGATTTTTTGTTGATGTTTTGCAGGTGTTTGTAAATTGAAATAAACTGAGCGTTGTGATAAACAATCATGGTAAAACCACTGGTTTTGCTGTACTCAGAAAAAATTACGCGACCATCGAGAATAGACTTTACAGGTTCGCCCACTTTGGTAACAATATCGACGGCAGGATGCTCAGCACTCATTTTTTGAGACATCACCCCTTTCACAGGCGCAAAGAAAAACAAGCCAAATTGATTGTTTTCTTTTTGCGCAATGCCACTGCTTTGATTGAGGTCGCTTTGAATTTTCTCCATTAATTCGCGCTCTGCATCTCCTGTTTCTGTGCTGATTAATTTTTCTGCCTTTTCAACCTTCGGAATAGAATCTGGAACGTTGTTTAAACGGGAATTTTGACCAAGCAAAGTTGTCTTTAAATCATCAGCGTATTGTTGGCTAAGCTGAATTTGATAGGCCAATGAATCAATGCGCAACTGCTGCTCAATGAGCAATTCCTTGTCTGCAGTGCGTAAACTATCTGGTAAAAATGATTTTAAAGGCGTGAAACTCAACAAAACATAGGTAATCAACGAGGCAAAAACAAAAAAAATGAAAACTGCTGATATTACCGTAAAGCGCGTAATTTCCACTCCAAAAAACGGCTCATATGTTTCTGGTGAAAGCACATTAACCTTAATGCGAGAAATTAAATACTTCCTTATTTTTTGAAGCATGGCGTTTGCTGGTTCACTGATTCTTGGACGAAATTACTACTTTTTGAAAGAATGTAATCGGATTGTTTGATGTAATGATGAAATTTGCATTATTTTTGAGATTAAGCTATGAAAAGGGTGTATGTTAATTTTCTATAATTTTTTCGCATTTAAACAACGAACGCGCCCTGAAAACGTTTA
>DIUF01000069.1:2540-4978 GCA_002422285.1 Flavobacteriales bacterium UBA6165
CAGCAGCTCGTTCAAAACGTATTGTTGGGGGGCGGCGTTACTGTTTCCAACATTCAATATCAGGGTGCTGCTGCAGCTATAGGTTATTTCAATGGTCAAAATTGTAATATTGGATTAAACGAGGGCATTATACTGACCACGGGAACCATCTTTAATACTGGCGTCGGAGCAGAACGATACGGCCCTCATGGTCCAAATGACAGAACCAACGCAGGGGTAGACAACAACCAGCCAGGATATGGTCTATTAACAAGTATTGTTGGGAACACAACTTACAACGCTACGGTACTCAGTTTTGATTTCGTACCCTATGCCGATATTGTGGAATTCCGCTATGTGTTTGCCTCTGAAGAATATCCCGAATATGTGGGCTCACAATTCAATGATGTGTTCGGATTTTTTATTTCTGGGCCAGGCATTGGAAACAATGTCAACATCGCACGGATTCCAGGAAACAACCAACCAGTGACCATCAACAATGTGAATGCCGGATCAAATTCTGCATTCTTTGTGAACAATGGAACAGGAACAACCGCACCGCAAAACTCAAGCGCTTTTTATGTGCAATATGATGGTTTTACAACCGTATTGACTGCACGAGCCAATGTGATTTGCGGACAAACCTATAGAATCATTTTGGCCATTGCAGACGTTGGTGATGGAATTTTTGACTCAGGTATTTTCCTTGAGGCCAACTCTTTCTCTAGTCCTGTGGATGTTGATATCAGCTATCAACTCTCTTCCTTGGCCTACGACAATGACTACACCATGGCGGAAGGATGTACAAATGCAACTGTAACTATTACTCGTCCCGAAAATTTAGCCAACACTACACTTACAATACCTATCACCGTGTCTGGAACAGCAACGATGGGGGTTGACTACTCTGCAACCATTCCAAACAGCATTACCTTGGCTCCTGGACAAACACAAACATCCTTTTCATTAGAAGCCTTTGCCGACGCGCTGGTAGAAGGCGTGGAAACCATAATTATTGACTTTGGCATCCCAGATCCCTGCGGAGAAAATGATTTTATTCGTGTTCTACTCGCCATTGATGACGTGGCCCCTGTACAGGTCACTGTTCCTGATGCAGTGGTGGTCTGCCCGGGACAAGAAATATCACTATTTGCAAGCCCCTCTGGTGGTGGTGATGGATACAATTTCCTATGGAACACAGGAGAAACCACACAAAGCATCACAGTTTCTCCACAAGTAACTACTAGCTACACGGTTACGGTAAGCGACAACTGTCTTGGACAATCAGCAACTGCAACTGGACAAGTTGTGGTACCTGTTTATGATGACCTTTTGGTAAACGCCCAAAGCGACTTGGTTACAGATTGTCCATTCACACAGCACACATTTGTTGCCGAAGCCTTTGGTGGTGCTGGCGATTACGCATTCTTATGGAAAAACCAAAACGGTTTGGCCATGGGTTCAGGACAAACACTGACGGTGTCTCCAAGCACGTCCCAGTGGTACTCCGTAACGGTTATCGACTTATGCGGCAACCAAGCATCGGACACTGTTTATTACACCATTACCTCACCACCACTTTTCCCTTTTGTGCGCATTGACACCTTGATTTGCTATGGTGACTCTGTGATGTTGGAGGCCAGCGGTACAGGTGGTTTTGGTGAAAAATTCTTCTTTTGGCCACACAGTGGAGAAACCACACCGAATGTTTGGGTTTCCCCTTCACAAACTACAACATACACAGTGATTGTATCTGATGAATGCGGAACTTTTACAGTCAGTGCTTCTGCAACGGTGAGCGTTTCTCGCGTATTTGCCAATTTTGAAGTAACATCGACCTTACTATTTGAAGACGTACCGATTACCTTCCAAAACACCTCTCAAAACGCCAATTTCTACACTTGGGTTTTCAATACTGGGTTTCAAAGCAACCAAACGCATGTTCAATATACCTTTAATGAGCCTGGCATATATATCGTTACGCTCTTCGCAGAAAACGACATTGGTTGTGTTGACTCAATTAGCAAGCCGATTTATATCCGTCCAGAACACTATATCTATGTTCCGAATACCTTCACGCCAGAAGGCAATCGAACCAATGATTTTTTCTTCGTACACACTGTGAATATCGTTGATTTGCAAGTGGCTATTTTCAACCGTTGGGGAGAAACTATCTTTACATCCAATAAAGTAGATTTCAGATGGGACGGCACTTATGAAGGCTTGCCTGTACCTGATGGACCTTACATCTATCGCATTGAATATCGAACCATTGACAACGAAACAGGTAAAATTATAGGACATGTGAATGTATTGCGATAAAACCATTCATCCCCTGTTCAATAAAAAAAAATAATAGTCTGTTCCGTTTAACATTTTCTCCTTTCTAGCGTTGTATGTTTCTCTTTCTTTGTTGAATGATAAACTGCACTATGAGAAAATTTTTTCTATTTATTCTA
>DIUF01000112.1:0-6883 GCA_002422285.1 Flavobacteriales bacterium UBA6165
AATCTGGGCAATTGAAAGTCAAACAAGGATTGGAAAGCGAACGAATCACGCTCTCGACCCTCGAAAAAGTTCAAGGCGATGAATTTGATGTTTTGCTGATTTCGATAGGCTATGGAAAAGATGCCAACGGTGATTTTGCTTTGCGCATGGGACCTTTGAATCAAGAAGGCGGCGAGAAGCGCTTGAATGTTTTGTTCAGTAGAGCGCGTCGTGCCATGCATTTTTTCCACTCGGTGAAGGCTCCAGATTTTGGCGTTTCAGAAAACTTAGGCATCGATGCTTTGAAGAAATTTTTGTTGATGCATGAGAATCGCATCTTTGGAGAAAAGCCTTCTGATCAAGTAAAGGAAAATGCTTCCATTGAGTTGATAGATCCATTTTATTCGGCAAACGTGGTTTCAGAATTGATGACTTTGAAACGCCATGCAGATTGGAGTGGATTGAAGGTGCAGGTGAGGTTTTGGAAGGATTAAAACTAAATATTCTTTTCTTGAATTTTTAATATCTCAATGAAATCAGTCATTGATACAATACGGGTTTTTTCAAACGGATCGAGAATCAATAAGTCCGTATCACCAGTAAGAATGTAGTCTGCATTCGAGTCTTTTGCTAAAGCCAAAAGAAAATTGTCTTTAGAGTCTCTACAAATATCAATTGTTGACTTTCTATCGAAGAAAACTGCGAATTCCTCAATTGAGTTGATCAGCGTATAGATGTCTTTATCAGAAAAATACTTTTTGAGTTTGGGTCTTTCAATTACTGTGGTGAACTCGTTAAGCAACAGGTCATTAAAAACCAATTCGATTTTCTTATTGATGATGAAATTGTCAAGAAATGAAAAATTCTTGCTAATCAAAAAGCTTATCCAAAGATTTGTGTCAATGATTACCTTATTTCGCATGACGTCGAGCTCTCACCTCTTCAACCTCCGCAGTAATTTCTTCTAAACTAGGTGCATTTTTAGCTTTTGATCGAAGCTTTTTTAATACAAGTTCAAAACCAGTTTCGGTATTCTCTTGAATTGAAATCATTTTCATATTCGCCAAGGCATTTAGCAATTCAAGTGCTTTAGGGTTTAATATGTCTATTCTGATACTCGGGTTCATTATTCAAAGATTTAGACAAAAATAGTCAATTGATTTGTGATTCAAAAATATTAGCGTAGAATATAAGTTTATCTGCTTAATCCTGAATCAAAACAATCCTCGGTTGTTCGTTGAGTCTAAATTTCAAGACGTTGATGTAATTGTAGGCCAAGCGCGTACCATTTTCTAAAGCCGCGCGTTCTGCCATAGCGATTGCCTCTTCAATTCTGCCTTGACCTTCATAAACTAGGGCAAGATTATATTTTGCTCTACCTGCAGCTTTATTGTTTGGACTGTTGATTTCTTGCAGCAAGATTTTTTCGGCCAAATTCCAATTTCCGAAGCGAATCGGTCGTTTGGCTCTTCTAAGCTGCATACTGCCTTTGTTGTAAAATGTTCTGTTAACCCAAACCCAATTCCCATAAAACATGCGGCCAGTTCTGTAGCCAACACTTTGACCTAAATGACCGTAAAGCTCTCTTTTGCGCATCATATCATTGAGCATCAGCAATGGATCAAGCGTTCCGGAAACAGGCATGTTGTACACTTCTCCAACTTCCAATCGGTCGATGTGCTCATGAGTACCAGCTATGTACACGTTGTTATATGACCAACCTCTCAATGGACTAGAGCGCTGACCTGTGGCATTGGCTACAATTGTTCCACCCACGGGCGCTTGAGATTCAAACTGCTCAATTTCAATAATGGCATGGGCGCCTAAAACTTCACAGAGGGAATCTACACGTTGCCAATTGATGTCTTTGCCATTGCGTAATGATATCGGATTTGTCGGAATGCCTTTCAAATATTGCGAGTCGTCCAGAGAACGAATGATACCCAAAACAGCGCGCTCACTGGCCATGATGTTACCGTTGAATTGTTGTCCCTGAAGGGCTTGTGTCAGCAATTTATCAGGACTGTTGTCGTGCGTTACGTTGTTGATAATCAAAATTCTAGTCGTATTTTCATGCAACAAAATTGCAGGAGGCCGAGTAACTGAAATTCTGAAATTGGTTTTACAGGCTGACCCAACTACCAGAAAAAGTAGTACGCTGAAAATAACAGTTCTGTTCATGTTCAATTTTTTCGTTTTTCAATCAAGAATGAGACCATGTAACGCCAATAAAACAACAATTTAAGATTTTTTACATCAACTTTCTATATCTCAATCTGCTTGGATTCACATCGCCCAAACGTTTCTTTTTGTTTTCCTCATATTCTGAGTAAGAACCTTCGAAAGCATATACTTGAGAATCGCCTTCAAAAGCCAATATGTGCGTACAAATTCTATCCAAGAACCAACGGTCGTGGGAGATTACAACAGCGCAACCCGCAAAGCCCATGATACCTTCTTCCAAAGCGCGGAGGGTATTCACGTCGATGTCGTTGGTTGGCTCATCCAGCAAAAGCACATTGGCTTCTGTCATCATCGTCATGGCCAAATGCAAACGGTTTCTTTCACCACCGGAAAGCACACCCACTTTTTTACCTTGATCTCCGCCCACAAAACCAAACTTGGACACATAAGCCCGCGCGTTGAATTTTTGCGATCCAATTTCAATAAATTCCAAACCGTTTGAAACAACATCAATTACCGATTTTTCTGGGTCTAAATCTTTGTGGTTTTGGTCAACATAACCAATTTTCACTGTTTCACCGACTTCAAATGTTCCAGAATCGGGTTGCAATTCGTCCATAATCATTTTGAAAATGGTTGTTTTACCAGCACCGTTTGGACCCACAATTCCCACAATTCCAGCAGGAGGCAATTGGAAATTCAAATCATCGTACAACAATTTATCGCCAAATGATTTAGCTACGTGTACCGCATTAATCACGTTGTTGCCCAAGCGTGGGCCATTCGGAATCGGAATTTCCAATTGCAATTCTTTTTCCTTGATGTCTTCAGAAAGCATTTTGTCGTAGTTGGTCAAACGCGCTTTGCTTTTGGCGCGACGCCCAGATGGATTCATACGCACCCATTCCAACTCGCGTTCCAACATTTTCTGGCGCTTCGAAGCTGTTTTTTCTTCTTGTTGTAAACGCTTCGATTTTTGCTCCAACCAAGATGAATAATTGCCTTTCCATGGAATTCCTTCTCCGCGGTCGAGTTCCAAAATCCAGCCTGCCGCATTGTCCAAGAAATAACGGTCGTGGGTGATGGCAATTACGGTTCCTTTGTATTGCTGCAAATGCTGCTCCAACCAATGAATCGATTCTGCATCCAAGTGGTTGGTAGGTTCGTCTAACAATAAAATATCTGGATTTTGCAATAACAAACGACACAAAGCCACACGACGTTTCTCCCCACCAGATAACTGTGTAACAGGTTGATCGTCGGGTGGACAGCGCAAAGCATCCATGGCACGTTCTAGTTTGGTATCCAATTCCCAAGCATCGAGAGCATCAATTTTATCTTGCACTTCACCTTGTCGAGCGATGAGTTTGTCCATTTTATCTGGGTCGCTCAAAACATCTTCGTCCATGAAGGCATTGTTGATTTCTTCGTATTCTTTCAAAACATCAACAGTTTCTTGGGCGCCTTCCATCACCACTTCTTTCACCGTTTTTGTTGGATCGAGTTCTGGCTCTTGTGGCAAATACCCCACCGAATAGCCATCCAAAATGGTCAAATCACCCTGAAAAGATTTGTCGATTCCCGCAATGATTTTCAGCACAGTTGATTTACCTGATCCGTTCAAACCGATGATACCAATCTTGGCACCATAGAAAAACGAAAGCGAAATATCTTTAATAATTTGTTTGCCCATGGGTGTCGATTTGGACACACGGTGCATTGAAAATATGACTTTTTTATCGTCGGACATAATTGTAAATTTTGAAGTGCAAAAGTAAGGANNCTAAAACCCTAATAAAATGAAAAAGACCTTATATATTCCTTTGCTAGCCTTTGCAGCTGCATGTACATCAAAAAATGAAAATAAAGACAACATGAGAACAGATTTGACGCCACCAGTTGCGCCCATCGAAGTCAAAGAATTGACAACGCATGGTCATACTAGAATTGACAATTATTATTGGATGAATAACCGCGAAGACCAACGTGTGATTGATTATTTGAATGCGGAAAACGAGTACTATCAACAAATGACGGCGCATACCAAGAAGTTTCAAGAAGAACTTTTCGACGAAATGAAATCGCGTATTCAAGAAGATGATGAATCGGTGCCGTATTTCCGAAATGGCTATTACTACATCACGCGTTATGAAAAGGGCAAGGACTATCCGATTTATTCGCGTAAAAAAGGCTCACTCGATGCCAAAGAAGAAATTATGTTTGATTGCAATCTTATGGCTGATGGACAGAAATATTTCAATTTGGGTTCGGTGAGCATCAGTGAGGACAATAAATTGGCTTTGTTTAGCACAGATTTGATTGGCAGAAGGCAATATACTTTGCAAATCAAAAATCTGGAAACGGGTGAAATTTTATCCGACAAAATTGAAAATACTACGGGAGGTGGCACATGGGCAAATGACAATCAGACCTTTTTCTATACCAAAAATGATGAAGTAACGTTGCGTTCAGATAAAATTTACCGTCACGAATTGGGCTCCAAGTCGGCTAAAGATGTTTTGGTTTTTCATGAGAAAGACGAAACCTTCAATACCTTTATTTACAAGGAAAAATCCAACAAATATCTGATCATCGGTTCGGGTAGCACGGTTTCCAATGAATACCGTTTTTTAGATGCCAATACGCCTAAAGGTGAATTCAAACTGTTTCAAAAACGGGAGCGAGATTTGGAGCACAGCATTAGTTATTACAATGGCGATTTCTACATCGTAACCAACAAAGATGGCGCTACCAATTTTAAAGTCATGAAGTGTTCAGAGAAAGCAACAACACAAGAAAATTGGGTGGATTTGATTCCGCATCGCAAGGATTTTTTTGTGGAAGACATTGAAATATTCAGAAATTATTTGGTGATTACTGAACGCAATCAGGGATTGAATAAATTGCGCATTTTGTCGTGGGACAAGAAAAAGGACTACTATTTGCCTTTCAATAGCGAAACCTACGTGGCTTACACAACGACCAACTTGGAGTTTGATACAGACATTTTGCGCTACGGATATCAATCGATGACAACACCCAATTCGACTATTGATTTCAACATGACGACCAAAGAATCGACTGTTTTGAAAGAGCAACAAGTATTGGGTGGCAAGTTCGATAAAAACAACTACACAGAAGAGAGAATTTGGGCTACAGCAGCCGATGGAACAAAAATTCCAATGTCTATGGTCTATCGAAAAGGCATGAAAAAAGATGGTGAAAATCCTGTGTTGCAATATGCTTATGGTTCTTATGGATACACAATCGACCCTTATTTCTCAACATCGCGATTGAGCTTGTTGGATCGCGGCTTTATTTATGTTATTTGTCACATTCGCGGCGGCCAATACATGGGGCGCGAGTGGTATGAAAACGGCAAAATGCTCAAGAAAATGAACACGTTTACGGATTTTGTTGCCTGCTCAAAACATCTGATTGCACAGAAATATACGAGTGCAGATCATTTGTATGCACAAGGCGGCTCAGCTGGCGGTTTGTTGATGGGCGTTATTACCAATTTGGCGCCAGAACTATACAAAGGAATTGTTTCACAAGTGCCATTTTTGGATGTTGTGACTACGATGTTGGATGAAACTATTCCTTTAACTACTGGCGAATTTGATGAATGGGGCAATCCAAAAAACAAGGCATATTATGATTATATGTTGTCTTATTCACCCTACGATAATATCGAAGCCAAGTCGTATCCCAACATTTTGATAACCTCTGGATTCCACGATTCGCAAGTGCAATATTGGGAACCAACAAAATATGTGGCCAAAATGCGCGCCATGAAAACAGACAAAAATTATTTATTCCTCGACACAAACATGGATGCCGGACACGGTGGAGCCTCAGGGCGCTACGAAGCATTGAAAGAAGTGGCGAAGGTGTATGCGTTTATGCTGGATTTAGAGGGGATTAAAAAGTAGGGGGTAGAAATTGTATAAATGAAAATGCTTTATTTGAAAGCTTTTCAGTTTTGACTAGGGTACTTTTGCTTCTTGCGGATATTACTAGGCTATGTGTTCTTTTAAGAAATAGCTGGTGTTCATGATGTAATCCAAGAATCATTTAAACAAAAAGTTTCTCTATGTCAGTAAAACGATTTTTTCTATTAGGTTTTTCCCTCTTGTTCATGTATAGCATATCGTCATGCAGTGTCCAAATGAAACGACAAGGAACTACCACAACCGTGAAAACAAAAAAAGCTAAGAAAGGATGGTTCAAGAACACCAATAATCCGCACCATCCGAATACTACTAATCCGGGTAGAAATAAAGGAAATTCGAATAATAAACCGGCGAACAATAAAAAGAAGAAAAAGCGCTAGTCTCTAATTTTCAGCTTTTATCAATTCAATTTTTGTAGGCGTAATGCCCGATAATCTTGAATGCGAACAGACAGTCCTCCAATACTTGACCAGCACCAATGTTGTGTACTATCATATAGCGGGTTTTATCTTTGTTTTGGTGATTTGAAACGATTCCAATGTGCGTAATCGAACCACCTAAATTCCAGCATACAATGTGTCCGGGTTTATAATCAGCAGCTTTATCGGTGATGGCCAATTCTTTTCCTTTTCTGGAGAAAAACTTCATTAGATTAGGCACGCGTCTATGGTCGATGTTGCGGTCGGGTTTGCTCAATCCCCAAATTTTTGGATACAAACCAAAGTTGGCTTTCATGTCTTCGTGTACCTCTTTTTGCAGGTCGA
>DIUF01000112.1:6908-7413 GCA_002422285.1 Flavobacteriales bacterium UBA6165
AAAGTGTAAGCCGAATCCGCCAATTTCTCGTAAAATGTAGCTTGCGGATTTGCTGTTATTTCTGCAACAGAATGAGGTAAATTGTCCGTACAATTCCAAAGCATCAAGCCAAGAAAGGGTAGTGTTGCGAAGTTGAATAGTTTGGTTTTCATGGGTTTATAACGTTGGGTTAGCTTGAAAAATTGTTTTTTGCAATTGACAGTGCATGTATTTTCAAATTTCATTCCAATTCCGGTTGACAAAACGCTTTGTTCTTTTTGGTCACAAAGTTTCACAAAGGATCATGATTCAGAGTAAATTCTTTGTGCATTCCTTGTGTCTTTGCGCCTTAGTGGCTGAGTTATTTACCACAAAGTCACGAAGAGCACAAAGTTTCACGAAGCATAAGTGAATCTCTTACCAATTGAACTTTTTTCAATTTCGACAGTCTTTTGCCAAATTGTTTTTAAAATGCTTTTAAGGCGCCTACCAAATCAACTATTCCACTTCAATTCTCCCGCCAAAC
>DIUF01000112.1:7431-13337 GCA_002422285.1 Flavobacteriales bacterium UBA6165
CAATCCATTGATTGCGATTCACAGATTTTATTGAATAAGAAAACTGAATTGCAGCGACTTTCGATTTGATACCATCGTCCAAATTACTTGCTTTTACTTTTTCCTGAAAACCGCGAAATTCAAGGATTAGGTCATTCAACTCCTCGTCAGATAAGTTTCCATCACGCAATATTCTATCACATTCATTGGCAACAAAAGTCAAATATTGTATGCAGGTGGTGATGTCCATTTTCGTAAATTATATCTTAATACTACCTTAAATCCTTATAATAAAATGCCATTAAGATGAGATGAATGGAAAAAATTATTGGATAAATGATTATTTCCCACAATTCAAGCTGAATCTGCGAAAATAGAATCGGCGTCGCTATCATACTAAGAATAAGCAATACAACAGTCGTTTTTGCAATTCTTTTGTTGATGTAGGTAATAAATAGGTTTCCGAAAAATCCACATGCCGACATTAGCCCTAATAAAAATGCATAAACATCATTATTGCTTAGCGCAGCCATAATCGCATATCCACTGACGAATAATAGGGGTGCGCACAACATGAAAGTGAGCACATTGAAAAAGAAAAAGGCGTATGTTTTATGGATGCTCATAACCCCATTACTCCCCTCAATTTCCAATGGCTTAAGCCCGTGGTTTTGGTTTCTGTTTTTTCTTAAAAAACTTCTTCTTCCCTCCACCTCCTGAGCGCACTTCAAATTTCGGACTTTCACCCAATTCTTCTGGACAATTTTCTTTATCAAAAACGCGTTCAATCAATTTCTCGATGCGGTCCATGCGCTGCATATCCTTGGGATTCACCAATGTAATGGCTTCTCCCTTGGTGTTGGCGCGTGCCGTTCGACCAATGCGGTGCACATAATCTTCTGCATCGTGGGGCACATCGTAGTTGATGACCAAGTTGATGTCTTTGATGTCAATGCCGCGACTCAACACATCGGTAGCTACCAAAATGCGTGTGTTTTTCGAACGAAACGACGACAAAACTTCCTCGCGCTGCGTTTGATCCAAATTCGACGAAATGCCTTTTGCAGGAATTTTACTCTGTCTCAATTCGCGGATAATTTCATTCACCTTCTCTTTGGCAGAGGTGAAAATGATGATGCTCGAATAATGCTCGCGTTCTTTGAGCAACAAGGGAATCAACTTCGGTTTTTGGTTGTCGAAAGTCATGAAAATGCGCTGTGTAACGCCTTCTGCTGGCTTCGAAATTGAAAGTGTAATTTCAGCGGGTTCATGCAATAGATTTTTCGCCAAAGTTCTAATGGAATTGGGCATCGTGGCACTGAACAACAAGTTCTGGCGTTTGGCAGGTAAAAAGGAAATGATTTGGTTGATATCATCACTAAAACCCATGTCGAGCATGCGATCGGCCTCATCCATCACCAAGTGTTTTACATGAGAAAAATTCACCTTACCCATTCTCAAATGTGACAACAATTTTCCTGGAGTGGCCACAATGATATCACAGCCTTCATTCAATGCATCGGCTTGTTTGTTCCACAATTTGGCATCGCCGCCACCACCATAAATGGCCATTGAATTTACCGAAATAAAATACGATAAACCTTGAATTTGTTGTTCAATCTGCACGGCCAATTCACGGGTTGGAACCAAAATCAAAGTATCTACAAAATTATCTTGCTTGCCCACCAATTTATTCAAAATCGGCAAAACAAATGCTGCTGTTTTTCCTGTACCTGTTTGCGCACAACCAATCAAATCGCGGTTTTCCATGATGATTGGAATGGCTTGTTCTTGAATTGGTGTGGCGTGTGTGAATCCCATCCAATTGATGGCTTCGAGTAGTGAGTCGTTGAGCCCGAACGAATTGAAGTGTTTTTTCGGGGTTTCTATTTCATTTTCAGTCATGTGGCAAAGATAATGTTTAAAATCGCCACTGACCACTGATGATGAAATTTCTGCCCGCTGCTGTCAATCCTGAACTGTAAGGTCTGTAGCGTTGATTCGTCATGTTCTCTAAACTGCATGTGATATGAAATGCTGGCGATATTTCGTAAGACATTCTCATATTCACCGTTGTCCAAGATGGAGCATAAGGCAAACCGTTTTCATCTTTGGCATAAATGGCTGGTTTTGCTTGTTCACTGATTGGTAAATCTGCTGCAGAAATGGCGCCATTGTGCATCACAAAAAACTCGAAGCGGAACTTGTTTTCATGATAAACCAAGGAAACGAGTCCAAACAAGGGAGCCGCATGTCGCAAGCGAGAACGATCTCCATTGTCCATTTCTTCTTCGCCGTATTGATAATTGAGTCTTGCCTTGAAGTGTAGAGTGGGGTAAATTTGATAATCAATACCTACTTGAACACCATACACATAAGCAAAGGCTGCATTTTGAATGGCTTGCACGCGACTCATTTCCCCTTCATAAATGATGCTGTCAAGGCCATTCAAGGTGAAATCTCGGCGCACCAAGGCATTGTTTAAATATGTCCCGAAGACATTAGCGTTCCAAGTAAACTTCTTTTTTATGGTATGGGTAAGACCAAAATCCAAGTTGTATGCATATTCAGAATTCAATCCATTATTTGGCACGACAACTTTTCCTGGTTCAGAGTCGAATACTTTTCCGATATCATCAATGTTGGGTGCACGAAATCCAGTTGAAAAATTACTTTGAATAAGCACATTTGGCATGGCTTTATAATGAATACCAATACTACCGTTAAGCGCCCGGGTATTTATTTGAGCGCTCGTAAAAGGCAGATTTATGAGTGTTGTGTCAAATAGTGCGTCTGCATAAATCTGGCTCATTCGAACTCCTGTATGAACTTGGAATTTTTCATTTACTTTCCATTGGTGCATGAAAAAGACCGCCGCAGATGCCCAATACGCATTAGGGTATCTCGAAGTCGTTGTGGTTTCATCCAAAGTCAAAATATTGAGGCGCGAGGCCGATGAATTGACTTGGTTGAATAGCAATTCAGCTCCATAGTCAATACGATGTTTTGAACTCAAGTTTTTGTAAAAATCAATATTTGCAGACAAAACCTGAACGGTTTCTTGTCCTATAGACCTATTGTTGTTATTGAAACGACGGCTGATTCTGCTTTCTTCAAATTTTTGGTGCGAAATACGGATCACGGTTCTGTCATACCAAGATTTTCTGGCGTTGTTGGATAGGGTTAGGCTATTCATCGACCACAATTGTGGCCCATACAACCATTCTGCGAATCTTGGATTACCGTTACTTGTTGTTTCCAAGAGTCGATCATAGCGGTGAAAGTCGCTAGTTTGGTTGTAAATTAAGGTGTAAAGTACTTCCCAGCGTTCATTTGGCTTCCAGCGTATTTTTTGCAAAATACCAATTTGATTGAAACCCGAATTGATTTGTTTTTCTGGATCAGGATTGGTTATTTTGACGTCACTATCATTGATTCGTTTTACGAAAAAAGGTCTTAAATAATCATCGGGTCCATGGCTTCCCATGCGCAAATCACCAAATTGATTGTAGGATACACTAGTAATCATGGCCCATTTGTCCCAACCAACGGAAATGTCAAAATGTGTTGCCAATTCATTATTGGCAGAAGAAAATCGTGTTGCTGCCGAACCGCGTGTTTTAGTTTTACCATTGAGACTAAATTCTGGGTTAATGGTTTGAAAATTCATGACCCCGCCCAATGCATCGCTTCCAAAGGCAACAGCACCTGGGCCAAAAATAACACCCGCGGCATCTATGTTGTAAGGGTCAATAGAAATGATGTTTTGAATATTTCCTCCCCTAAAAATGGCGTTATTCATGCGCACACCATCCACAACAATCATGAGTCGATTGGTAGAAAATCCTCGAATCATGGGGCTGCCGCCGCCTTGTTGACTTTTTTGAATATACACTTCACCCGTTGCACCAAGTAAATCGGCTGTGGTTTGTGGATTAATTATAGATACATCTTCTGCAGTAAAAATACTAACCCGTGCTGGCACGTCTTTGTTCGCGACGTCGACTCTTGGTGCGTTCACATAGGTTGGGGTTGTGATTAAAGAAAGCGGGGTAAGATAGACTACAAATCCTTGCTGTGTGATTCTTTCAAATGAGGTGACTTGTTCAACATAACCCATTGCGCGAATTACTATGCTATCAGATCCAGACATTTCAGAAATATCTGCCTGCCCATTGATGTTCGTAATTACTGATGCCTCAGGTTTTTTTGATAAGATTCTAGCAAATTCAACGGGATTATCATTTTCTATATCCAATAAGGTGATACGCTGTGCCAATAATTGAAACGATAATAAAAAGCACGAAAGAAAAATGGTAATGTTTTTGAACATAATTGGAAGTTGTTCTTGAATCGTACAAAAATCATGCCTTATTAACTAAATTTTAAGACTTACATATCAATGATTTGTATTGTTGGCACGATACTTGTTTATGCAGTTTCAAGTGTTTTTTCATAAGCAAGGATTAGAGTTAAGAAAAGGGTGAGCAAAATGTTGCTCACCCTTTTTGATTGAAATATGTGTAATAAAAATCCTAAAGGACTACCAATTTCACGGTATATGAACGCACATCATCAGAGAAGGTCAAATAATACACACCTTGCGAAAATTGGGTGTATTGACTCAAATTGATTTGTGTTTGATTGCTTATCTGTGAAGCATCAATGTTGATGATTTCTTGTCCAACACCGTTGAATATGCGCAAACCAACGTTAGTGATATTTTCAGGGATCTTGATCACCACAGGTTCTCCAGTAGTTGCTGGATTTGGATACACGACAATGTCTGAAAAATCATGTCCGAAGTTTTCTAAACCCAATACCCCAGAAATCCTGATATTATCAATAACGATGTTGTTGGAGAAATCGGATGCTGTGTATTCAAATTTCAATCTCACATTTCCAGTGGTTTGATTTGCAGTTAAAAAGAATGTGGATTCATTCCAGATACTGTTGTTATTGGGCACAAAGTTCAGATGGCCAGTGCCATTGTTGATCAAATCCATACCGGTCAATGTTTGGCGTAAAGTCCAAGTCTGACCGCAATTCGTAGATACATAAATACGTAAGCGCTCTGTCATGTCAGAAATAGCACTTGCGTTCGTGGCTGCTGCATAGAAAAACGAAACATTGACATTCGAGGTATTCGATAAATCAAAGGATGGCGTGATAAATTCATCGATTTTACCTCCCAAGCGATTCTGATAGAAAAACTCGTTCGAAAATGGCAAGAAATCCGTGTGAGGCGATACGTTTCTAAGGATCATCCCTTTGCTTCCTCCAATTCCTACATTGTTTTCGATATTCCAACGAGCCTCATTGTTTTCTGGATTAAAAACCAAATATTGTGCTTGGTTTTCTACATCAAATGTTAAAGTTTGTGGTCCAACATAATCTTGATAATCTGGCCCAACGAATAAGTAATTTAATTCTGTTTTTGTATGTGTACCTTGATCATCTGTCACGGTTAATTTCACAGTTTTCCAACCTGGAGTGCTCCATGTAATTGTTGGGTTTACAGCGGTTGATGTTGGTGTATTGGATTCAGGAAATTCCCATAAATACGTCGCATTTCCTGCAATTCTCCAAGAAAAATTGGTGAATTGCAACGGTGTATTCATGCAGACCAATTTGACATTCGCATTGAAATCTGCTATTGGATTGCATGCCAATGGAAGGTCTAAGTCGCCCAAAGTCATGTTTAAATTATTTTCGTTCCAAAGTGCATTTCGACCAGCTAATGTGCTGTTTAAGATTGTACGCATAAAATTGACTTGACCCTCAGTAAACATGTTGGAACAGTAGGAATATTCCATGTAATTTTGCACATTATCCAATTCGTTGTCGCATGTAGTTCCATTTAAATTACATGAAGTCCATCCAATAGTGTTTGGTGTATCATCAATTCCGTCATCAGTTAGACAGTT